>JBJOPG010000103.1:0-20325 GCA_046050865.1 Cyanobacteriota bacterium | reverse complement strand
CAAAAACTAGCGGAAAGACAAACCACAGGAAAGTCTCTCTTGCGGGAAGAAGTCTTAGAATCAGATATTGCCGAAATTATCGCTAAGTGGACAGGCATTCCCCTCAAAAAGCTCATTGAATCAGAAAAATCTAAGCTGCTCAATCTCGAAACCGAACTCCACGAACGAGTTATTGGTCAAGAAGAAGCCGTAACTGCGGTGGCAGATTCCATTCAGCGATCGCGGGCTGGGCTTGCCGATCCCAATCGTCCCACTGCTAGCTTTATTTTTCTCGGCCCCACAGGAGTCGGTAAAACTGAACTAGCCAAAGCCTTAGCGCAAACTTTGTTTGATACCGAACAAGCCCTGATTCGGATCGATATGTCGGAATATATGGAGAAACATGCCGTATCCCGCTTAGTGGGAGCACCTCCAGGATATGTGGGTTATGACGAAGGTGGACAGTTAACCGAAGCCATCCGTCGTCGTCCCTATTCAGTCATTCTGTTTGATGAGATTGAAAAAGCCCATCCCGATGTGTTTAACCTTATGCTACAAGTCTTAGATGACGGCAGACTTACGGACTCCCAGGGTCGTACCGTAGACTTCACCAACACAATTATCATCATGACCAGTAATATTGGTTCCCAGTACATCTTGGATGTGTCGGGAGATGATACCCAGTACGAAGAAATGCGATCGCGGGTCATGGCAGCGATGCAGGAAAGTTTCCGTCCAGAATTTCTCAATCGCATCGACGAGATTATTATTTTCCACGCCCTAATTAAAGAGCAACTACGGCATATTGTTCAGATCCAAGTCAAGGGATTAGAACAACGTCTGGATGACCAAAAACTAGCGTTGAAAATCTCTGAGGATGCTTTAGATTACCTAGCGGAGTTGGGTTACGACCCCGTATACGGCGCAAGACCCCTAAAGCGGGCTATTTCTAGATATTTAGAAACGGCGATCGCCAAATCCATCCTACGAGGAGAACCAGGAGACACTATCTTTGTAGATGTAGAGGACGAAAGATTAGTTTTTAAAAAGTTATCGGCGGAAATATTGGCTAAATAAGTAGGGAGATAGGGAGAGGTGGTGAATAATTGAGGTTAGAGAAAATTTTATCCAATCGAACAAGAAAAATTCCCTATCCTTCCAAAAGTATTGACTTCATTCACGTACCTCAACCCAATATTGCTACATAAAAGCATGAGTGATACAGAAAACAATTTTAACGATCACGATCAAGAAAAAATCGATCAATTGGTTGATCGCCTGAAAAACTCTTCACCTGAAGAACATACAGCAATCTTACGTGAATTAATGACAGAAGATGAACGAAAAGCTTCTGATGATTATCTAAGGTCTGTCATGGATTACATGAACAATATTGTTTTCCCCATGCAAAAGTTTGTTTATTCTCCTTTAGAAGAAGAACATAAAGCTTTTTCTAACACAGAAATACAACTTAAGTTATTCGAGTTTGAAACTGTCACATTAGAAGAAGAAAATCTTGAAAAAACTCGTCAACAAGCACAATATTTCGTAGAAGAATTACAAAAAGAAGTAATCCTAGAAATGGTGTATGTCCCAGAAGGTAGTTTTTTGATGGGTTCGCCAGAAGATGAGAAAGACAATATTTATCTTTATCGGGAGAGTCCGCAGCATTTAGTTAACATATCAGCTTTTTACATGGGTAAATTTGAGATTACGCAAGCACAATGGGAAGCCGTAATGCAAGAGAATTTATCTTTCAACCAAGATAAAAACTATCCAGTGAACAATGTCTCATGGTTAGATGCGACAGAATTTTGCAGGAGATTGTCTCTACAAACGGGACGAAAATATAGATTACCTAGCGAAGCTGAATGGGAATATGCTTGTCGTGCTGGTACGACTACAGCTTATACTTTTGGCACGGAAATTAATACCAATCTCGCCAATTACTGGGATATGGAACCGAGCAATGACTTCCTAGACACTAAACCAGTTGGGAGTTATTATCCTAACGCATTTGGACTATATGATATGCAGGGCAATGTCTACGAATTATGTCAAGATGCTTGGCACGATAATTATGAAGGTGCGCCAACAGATGGTAGTGTGTGGGGAAATGGTGAAGAGACAAGTTTAGTTGTAATTAGAGGCGGTTCTTTTGATTACTATCGAGAAGATTGTCGTTCCGCTCATCGTGGCGAAACTAAAGTAGATTACCGATATCATGGGACGGGATTTAGAGTTGTTTGTTCATGAAGTGAATTAATCATCAATCAAAAAGCTAGCTAATATTTTTTATGTATTGTTGATCGCACTAAAACACTTGAACTTAGAAAATAACTGATCCCCATCTTTGATATGATCTGAAGTATTAAGTAATGTTAATATTCTGTTATCAAATATTATGAATCTCGCTGCTATATTTACTAGTCTGGCTTTTGCCCTATTGCTGTTGCTTACTCCAGGAAAGGCGATCTCAGTTGATCTAGTTTCCCATGCCCCAAGGTCGGCGCAAGCTTACATCATTGAACCAGCAGATGGGGCGAGGGTACCTGAAACCTTTAAAGTTCAGTTTGGTTTATCAGGAATGGATCTTGCCCCCGCAGGAACGGATCAACCCAATACAGGACATCATCATCTTCTAATTGACCAGCAAGAACTACCCGAACTTACCGCATCCTTGCCAGCGACAGAACAGATTCGTCATTTTGGTAAAGCCCAGACAGAAACCGAACTTACTTTAGAGCCGGGAGAACACACTCTGCGTTTAGTGCTTGGCAATTATCTACATGTCCCGCACGATAACCCTGTAATTTCTGAGCCAATCACCGTTACGGTGCAATAAAAGCTGCAATAAATATGACTTGTTTAAATCCGTTTCAAACTGCAACGATAGTGTCTCTGCTAACGGTGGTCTCCATACCTGCCATTGCCCATAATGTAGAAATATCTGGAGAGGTAGCTGCCACCTTCCACATCGAACCCAACCATAATCCCCAGGTGAACCAACCAACTACGGCTTGGTTTGCCTTGACTCGTCGTGGCGGCAGTAGTATTCCCCTCTCCCAATGTAACTGCACTCTTCAGGTCTATCCTGTTCCCCATGGTCGTGATACCAAACCACTGTTAAAGCCTACTCTGATTCCCCTTAACGTCGAACAATATCAAGAAATCCCTGGAGCAAAAATAACTTTCCCCCAGGTGGGAGCCTATGAACTAGAAATTAGCGGCACAGCTAAGGATGCAAGTTTCTCCCCTTTCAAATTAACCTACACCGTTAATGTCGTACCTTAGAAAAACTCCGAACTCTAGAGACAGTTGCGTTGCGGGGGGTGCCCCCGTTGAGCCCTAAAGGACTAGCTTCGCGTCGCAAACTGTCGAACCCGCAGGGCGAATTACGAACTCCGAACATCATACTGAGCCGAAATCTCATATTGTCCCCCAGCCGGAATATTGATTATTTCACTGGCAGCATTAGCCGTCTCCACACAGACAAAATGCTCATAATCGCGATCGCCTAGGTCAGCCATACTTGCTGCAATATCTGCCCCAGGATTCCAGACAATTGCCGTCTTACTATTAGTGGCAGTCACGATAACTTGTCGATTTAAGGCTTGATCGGCGATGGTTAACTGAGCAGGAACATCTAAATAAATGCGATCGCATTCCCCAGAGAAAGTAATTGCCCCAGACTGGGTTTTTTGTTGACCGTGGTCAACCTTATCTAAATAGGCTTTATTTTCTAAACCCAATACTGTAACTTGATTAATGTCACCAATTTTAAAATAGGTATGCAAAGCCTGGGTAATGCTAAAAGCTTCTGTTCCAGTGTTGTGAGTAACTAATTTAATCGTTAAAACCCGACTCACAGTAATCACAATGGCAAAATCAAAACTATAATTCCAGATTGCTCTAGTTTCTGGGGTATCCATTAGTCCCATAGTCACTTGAGTTGCGCCATCTTGAGTACTAACCACATCCCGTATTTGCCATAGGCGATCGCGCACAAAACCATGGCTAGCACGTCCTTTTTTTTCAGGATCGGGGCCAAACCATGGCCAACAGATGGGCGTACCTCCTTTGATGGCTTTCCCGGTTTGATAATAGGCTTGACTACTCAAAAACATCACATCTTCTGTCTGACCAACGGGATTAAAAGACAATACCTGTCCTGCATAAATGGAGATAGTAGCTTCAGCGTATTCATTATTAACCTTAATCAAGGGAAAATCACCTTGACCTACAACAAAACTGACTTTATCGGCGATTCCATAATCGGTGTTCAACTGTTCAATATTCATTTGGCAACTCAGTAAATTGACATCGATATTTAGGGAAATATTAAGACGTAGGGTGTGTTACTGCGAAGCATAACGCACCAATCCCATTTACGAATTAATCCCATCCAATTGACGAAATATTCTCCCAATGTCCAATTATCGCAGACCATATGTTAAAGGCGGGACATATTTTATCACCCAAGTTACCTACCAACGTTATCCCTGGCTCTGTTCTGAGATTGGGCGGTTAGCATTGCGAGAAGCTATCCAACAGTTCGCCAACAATATCCTTTTGAAATCAACGCGATCGCCTTGTTGCCAGACCATTTTCATACCCTTTGGACATTACCAGTCGATGATAGTAATTTCTCCTTAAGAATGAGATTAATCAAAAGGTATGTCACTAAATATTATGGTACCAAGTTGGAAATTGATCTTGGTATTTCTGAATCAAGAATCGCACGAAAAGAAAGTAATTTATGGCAGCGTCGTTTCTGGGAACATTTAATTAGAGATGAGACAGATTTTGCCAACCATTGTGACTATATTCACTACAATCCCGTTCATCACGAATTGTGCGATCAACCACAGGAATGGGCTTTCTCTAGCATTCATCGGTTTATTCGCTCTGGTATGTTCAATTGAAGTGATAAAGAAGCGAATGGTGCGTTACGCTAACGCGATAACACACCCTACCTATTAAACTTTTTTGGATTGGAGCAAAAGGATCTGATTCCTTAGGCGATCGCCATGGACTTGAATAATCCTTTAAACAAAGCTAGTCCATCAGTACCACCAATTGCCTGGTCAGCCGCTCTTTCTGGGTGGGGCATCATTCCTAAAACATTGCCCTGAGGATTAGTAATTCCTGCAATGTTATTCATGGAGCCATTCAAATTATGTTCAGGAGTGACATCTCCCAAGGGACTACAGTAGCGGAACAGCACCTGCTGATTATCTTCTAGGTTTTTTAAAGTATCATCATCAGCATAATAGCAACCTTCTCCATGAGCTACAGGGAGGGTAAGTACCTGTTGAGCTTGATAGTTTTCTGTCCAAAGTGAATTATTGCGTTCTACTTTGACGGGAGCGCGATCGCAAATAAAATGCAAACCACGATTACGAATTAAAGCTCCAGGAAGTAATCCAACCTCTGTAAGCACCTGAAAACCATTGCAGATACCCAAGACATATTTGCCAGCTGCGGCATGTTGGATAATGCTATTCATCACAGGGGAAAACTGGGCGATCGCCCCACAGCGAAGATAATCACCATAACTAAATCCGCCAGGAATAACCATGATATCTAAATCACTAATATCCGTTTCCTGATGCCACACCATGCGAGTGGGAACAGCCAATAATCCTTGAGTGACGGTTAAAACATCGCGATCGCAATTCGACCCAGGAAAGACAACAACGCCAACCTTCATAACTTGCTCCTTTGATAGTAAATTTGCCTTCGTAACAGATATAGATTACTGATAAATTAAGCTTTTTCTAATTGAGCTTAGAGCTTAGAGCTTAGAGCTAGGGCAAAGCCCTTTACGCTGTAGCCATTTCTGTGAGTTCAAAACAGTAATTTTCAATCACTGTATTTGCCAATAGGCGATCGCACATTTCATCTAGATGCTGTTTGGCTTGCTCCTCATCGTTGGCGCTTAACTGCATTTCAATATACTTACCAATTCTGACAGATTCTACCTCGGTATATCCCATTTGCTTAAGTCCTGATTCTACTGCCGTACCAGCGGGGTCTAATACGGAAGAGCGGAGGGTCACATAAATACGAGCGTGATATTTGGTAGCCATAGCAATGATGTTCAGTGATTATTTAAGGGATTAGCTTTATGATTTTATAGCTTTCTTTCCGTCAGGGATAGGGAGAAGTTAAGATCGACGAATCTAACAAGATTTAAGATAGACTCAGGTTGGATATCAACTCAGCAACTATGAAAACGCAACGTACCCGTTCTCAAAAGCGAATTTTGACCTTACTTCAGAGTCTAAAATGTTCTCTTTCAGCGCAGGATCTATATATAGAACTGCGTAATCGTCAACAGGATATGGGTTTGGCTACGGTATACCGTTCTTTGGAAGCTTTGAAACTACAGGGGGAAGTTCAAGTACGTACTCTAGCGAATGGGGAGTCTGAATATAGTTTAATCAAGAGCGATCGCCACCATCTCACTTGCGTTAACTGTGGCATCTCCATCGCGATCGATGAATGCCCTGTCCATAATCTGGAAAAGCAGTTAGAAACATCTCACACTTTTAAGGTTTACTATCATACCTTGGAATTTTTTGGTTTGTGCCAAAAGTGTCATGAGGTTAGCTCCTAGCCCTTCGGGTTCGACAGTTCCTTCAACGGGACGGCGGCTTTTCCTAAAGGATAAGCTTCGCAAATGGGAAAGAATACTCTTACCCAAAACGCGCCTTGGGTTCCCCCCGCAACGGACTGTCTCACTTCTAGCTTTTAGCTTTTAGTCGCTAATTCCAAATTCAACTTTACGTGCTACCACAGCATAAAAGGGATCGCCTCCCGCTAAACCGAGCATCTGAAGTAAGCCTGGTAAAGTCGGTTGATGGACGATGACTTCAGGTGTAGTGAAACCATCCACAGATTGAAAGTATTTTCTGACTAAATTCACTCGATCTGTATCTGTGCCATCCCGCCAAGCGGCGATCGCTTTTTGATAGAACATGCGGTTGGAAAAGCTGATAATCACTACCCCATTTGGCTTCAGCACTCGATAAATCTCAGATAGTACCGCTTCAGGATACTGTAAATATTGAATGGAGACAGTAATTAAAACCGCATTAAAATCAGCATTCTCTAAAGGCAACTGGGGATTTTGATTGAGATTTTGCACAAAATAATGGTCTAAACGGGGATTTTTGGCTAATTCCGTTGCGTTCATTCCATGTCCTTCCATTAAGTCTAAAACACGATCGCCTGGCTGTAGTGTCTCTTGGTATAGGTTGGTTAAGCGATCGATGAAACCCTCATCTACATGGGTAACTAATCGAGGCGCGTCATAAAAATCAAGGTCGTTGGTATCATCTAATTTTTCTCTTTGCTCTGGACGCAGCATAAACGGAATATTCTATAAGTTTTGTTAAACATCTAAATTTTATCGTTTTTGCTAATTCTTGGATTATCTACTCTTTAATTTAACTTGCTGTTAGGAGTTGATAATTATTGAAAACTTTACACGCAATCAACAACTTGTATACTAGATTGACAATATAAGAGAATCTAAAATATTAATCCAACATTAATCCAACTTAAATATATTATTTGGTTTATGTGGCAAAGACCAAGGTGTCATACTACGATGTATATCTAATATTTGATAAATATATTATCGTTTAGCTTCTTAAAAAAACTCGTCTATCTTGTAATTATAAGTAAGTCCTATTAGGTGATTTTAAAATGGCGAACTCAGAGCATTTAGCATTAATCCAGCAAGGGGTTGAAGTTTGGAATAACTGGTATCAGCAACATAAAAAAGTAATTCCTGACTTTTCTCAAGCTAATCTGAGTAATCTTAATCTAAGAGGTGTCAACTTAAACAAAGCGCTCCTTAAGCAGACTAATTTTAATCGCACAGATTTAAGCCAAGGTCAATTTGCTAATGCTAATTTAGAAGGGGCTAATTTCCTGGGGGCGAACCTGTTAGATGCTAATTTTAAAGGGGCTAACTTAGATTATGTGATCTTTGCTCAAGCTCTAATTAATGCTCGAACATTAATGGCAATTAAGTATCGTCAGGTACATGATATTGTTAATCGGCAAACTGCAAATAAAAAATTTTCGGGCAGCGATCTCAGCAATTCTAATTTATTTCGTGCTGATCTTAGGAATGCCGAGCTGAGTAATGCTAAGCTGCTCAATGTTAATTTTAATAGTGCCAACTTAAATGGAGCTTATCTTTATAAAGCGGATTTAACAGGGGCTATCTTGGAGAATGCAGACTTGAGAAATGCTTATTTTAGTCATGCAAATCTGACCTCCGCTTACCTTGGTGGAGCGCTATGTTGTGGTACTTATTTTAAAGATGCAGAATTGAAGTTTGCTAATTTAAAAACCGCAAAATTTAGTCAAAAGACCATGGTAGATCTCAAATGGTATGCCGTTTGGGAAATTGTTAATCATGGTGCCGAGAAAAAGAATCTTAGTGGTAAGGATTTAAGTAATGCCAATCTTCAGGGGGTAAACTTTGAATCAGCTAATTTGACTAATGCTAAACTAAGCAACGCTATTTTACGTCATAGTAATTTAACCAATGCCAACTTAACTAACAGTGATTTAGTAGGAGCAAATGTATGTGGAGTAGATTTTGATCAGGCTAATCTGAAAGGTGCCAGACTTAAATCGGTAATTAGCGATCGCCATACTAAATTATCAACTGCTAGCAGCCAAAAAACTAGTTTACTAGTCAAGGAAAGACCAATTGTTGAGACCAATACCATCATCCAACCTCCAACCATTGAACCCTCAGTCGTTGAATTCCCAAGACTCACTGGAATTCAGTTAAACGAAACTTCACTAAAACCACCGACCAAACCAAAGAAGAAGAAGAAGAAGTCTGGGAGCAATCCATTAGGGATCTTGCTACTCGGTATCATTACCGCAGTAGGGATTGGTGGATATGTTTTTTGGACTCAAAACCCAGATTATCCTTGGTCACTGAAGCTTAAAATCTGGCAAAGCCAATTGGAGCAGTTGCTTCCTTCTCATCAGTAGATAATCAGTAGATTAGGCTGTAAAACTAATCGCTTTCCCAACTATCATAGGAAACCAAATCACCAATGGGATCTCTCAGTAAATAGTCCGCTCTTTCTAGCTGACACTCAATGGTGACCCATTCCCGAGCCGGTATATATTTACACAGGGTATAGATAGATTGCTGACGACTAATAATCCCGGTTTCGATTAGCTGACGAGCCTCATCTTTGAGCGTTTCAAGGGAATAGCTCGTCGCTAGAAATGGTTGTGCAGTAACAGTCATTTTTAATTACCTTAATAAATAAATAAATAGATTTAAAATTAGCCTTTCCACCAATATAAACTATTAGACAAGGTAGGAATGATAAAAATACTGTTAATTGCTGTATCTAAAGTTACAAAAGCTTTGTTCTATAAGGAAAATTAATTGTAGATGAAGATTTTATGAAGCACTTTGACAGGATATCCTAGAACAAGAGCGTTGCTGAATGAGTGGGAAATCAATTCTCTCCCTTTCCCTATCTCCCTATCTCCCTATCTCCCTATCTCCCTATCTCCCTATCTCCCTATCTCCCTATCTCCCTATCTCCCTATCTCCCTATCTCCCTATCTCCCTATGACGCGGAGCTAATCCTTTAGGACTCCCTATCTCCTAAACTTATCTTTCCCAAAAGAATTTCCTTTCCGACTCTTTAATTGGCACATCATTAATACTGGCTTCTCGTCGCCTCATCAAACCATTTTCCGCAAACTCCCAATTTTCATTACCATAAGCCCGATACCAAAACCCCCCATCATCGTGCCATTCGTATTCAAAACAAACGGAGATCCGATTATCCACGAAGCTCCAGAGTCTTTTTTTGAGACGATAATCTAATTCTTTTGCCCATTTGCGTTGTAAAAAAGCGATGATTTCGGCTCTGCCATTAATAAACTCAGCGCGATTACGCCATTCGGAATCAACGGTATAGGCTAAGGCAACTTTTTCAGGATCACGACCATTCCAAGCATCTTCAGCAGCTTGAACTTTGGCGGTGGCGGTCTCTAGGGTAAATGGTGGTAGTGGTGGTTTAGTTTCCATCTATTGCTTATTTGCGCATCCTAGCATCCTAATTAAAGTTACCACTTCTTATAGGGCAAAAACTTGCCACACATAACTATCTGGACGCGATCGCCTTTGGGGTCTTCCACTTTTTCTACTTCCACCGAAAAGTCGATCGCACTCATGATCCCATCCCCGAATTTTTCATGAATAACCGCTTTAATCGGCATGCCGTATACCTGCATGATTTCATAGAAGCGGTAGATCAGCGGATCAGTAGGAATTTGTGGCTCTAGAGAACCTTTTAGGGGTGGGATAGTCAGAGCCTCTGCCATTGATTCTGGTAATCCCAAAGTGGTGACTATTTTGGTAGCTTCTTCGAGGCTGGCACTAGCTTGACGATAGATAACCGAAGCAATCCAGGTTTCATCCAGTCCCACTGCTTTTTCTAAATCTTCAAAGGTGATGCCCTGTTTTTTTTTAGCTGCTAATAGTTTTTCGGTTATTTCTGAAATAGGCATAATTATTACTCCAATCAAGGACTATATTTTAGTTATTAAGTACCAAAGAATCTTCCAAACAAACAAGTTGATAGCCTGCATCTGCTGGCGCCACAATGGAAATAAAAATCAATGGCTCGTCACCATTATTCAAAATTCCATGAACACAACCACTATAAGCAACCACTATATCCCCAGCAACTACAGGTTTCTTGGTGCCGATTTCATCGAGATAATATTCTCCTCTACCACTCAAAATAGTCCAGGTATCTTGTCCATTGGGATGAATATGGGGCGATATTTCTTGTCCTGGTTTGACGTACCAAGTTACAACGACAGCATCTTGGGATTCCGTAACCACCGAGCGAATAGGCTCCCCGTCTGTTGGTTGAAAAAATTGAGAACTAGTGAAGATTCTTTTAACACTCATTTATTTCATTTTTTTATTTCCTAAACAGGAATTATTTCACTACCTGCTAGAGAAAATTGTGTCATCGATCGCAAAAAACGCTCGGGGGGTCAATTTCCACTCGGTATTTGGCGCGAAATTATAAATTAAGGGGAAGTTATTATAGTTTTGCTTTCCATCAGGACGACACTAACCTAAATATATCCATTGTCCGTCAGAAAAGATAAGCTAATTGCTTCTGGTTGATCTTGACTGGGTAGGCGATGAGCAATTAATTGATCGACATATTTGCCTAAAATATCGCTTTCTAGATTGACTAAATTTCCTGACTGCAAACAACTTAAGTTAGTTGAACTATAGGTGTGGGGAATCACCGCCGCCGAAAACCAGCTACCATCAGGGGCACATTCAGCAATCGTCAGGCTAATACCATTAACGGCAATACTGCCCTTGGACACCAGATAACGCCCGATTCGGGAGTGCCATTGTTCACTCATTCCCGTAGGCATCCCAAACCGAATTTCCCAAGAAGTTGCCGTCGCCACAGCTTCCAGTAAACAACCAATGCCATCGATGTGTCCTGTAACAAAATGACCGCCGATTTTACCGCCCATGCGCAAAGAGGTTTCCAGATTGACGTATTTCGCGGCGCGATCGCGATCGCCCAAAGTTGTTTTGGCTAAAGTTTCGGGAGAGGCGGTGGCAATAAAACCTTGGTCTAAAATTGTTTCTACCGTCAGACAAACTCCATCCACTGCCACACTATCGCCAATGGTCAAATCGGCAGTGATTGCCTTCTGTTGATGATCGACGATGGAAACTGCAAAAGAATCCTCCCCAGAACTCTCAATTAAGCCCAGAGATTCCACTAAACCTGTAAACATGATGATATTTCTGTAACTGAGATTCCTGGACTAGTTTTAACTATTATTTTTTCCTGAATAGTAAAGGCAACAGCAAAAAACTGAGGCATACTGTGAATAAACAGTAACACTATGATTCTAGTTTTTGACCATGTTTGAGGTTGAAAGATACTAAGAACATCTTTACATTTGATAATGGGTACGTTTAAATTTTGCTAACTATCGCTCTTATTACTCCTGACAATCTTAATTACTTCAGAGGCTAAATCAATGATTGAAATGAAAGTTGCAGGCATTGTCATAAATGCTGCCAGCCGCAGTCCGATGATCCTACTCAAGGACAGTTCAGAGCGTAGAGCATTACCAATTTTTATTGGGCAAGACCAAGCTGACACAATTGTTAAAGCTTTAGAAGGATATCGCCCTTCTCGTCCTCTAACTCATGACTTAATTGCTAATCTTCTTTTTGACTGCGATATTGAGCTGGAACGGGTGATTATCCATTCCCTCAGTGATGATATTTTTTATGCTGTGTTGTGTATTGACATTAATGGTGTCAAGAAAGAAATTGACTGTCGCCCCAGTGATGCGGTAGCAGTAGCCATTCGGACTGATAGCCCCATTTGGGTACTAGAAGAAGTCATCGCTGATGCTTCTATTCCCGTAGATCGCGATGCGGATAATGCAGAAAGAGAAGCCTTTAAAGAATTTATTTCTGAACTAAGTCCAGAACAGTTAATCAAAAAGGGTGGTTATAAAGAAAAGCACTAAAGATGTTGAATCTTGAGTAGCATTGAGAGAAGTATTAGAGAAGTATTGATTTTATCTGTTTGGTGTCTGCTAATCCCCAAATATTTTTCTAGTTAGGATGATCGCGATCATGAACATTTGGTTATAACTTCATGCGTCAACGACGGTTCGGTAAGACAGAACTAAATTTATCCGTATTCTCCTTAGGAACAATGCGTTGTTTAGATAACCGTCAAACTTACCTTCAGACAATTAAAGAGGCGATCGCTTTAGGGATTAATCATCTGGAAACTGCCAGCAGTTACGGGCAAAGTGAAACCTATTTAGGACAGACATTACAAGACTTAAAAGTTCCGCGCCAATCGATTTACCTCACCACCAAGCTAATCCCCACTCCAGATCCACGACAAATGAGCCTCTGGCTAGATGAGTCTCTCGCTCGGCTACAAACTGATTATCTTGATTGTCTAGCAATACATGGCATCAATACTTGGGAACATCTAGAGTGGGTCACTCAACCCAATGGCTGTCTAGGAGCGATTAAAACCGCCATGGCTCAGGGGAAAATCAGACATTTAGGCTTTTCTACCCACGGCAGCTTAGAGTTGATTTTGGCGGCAATTCAGACGGATATTTTTGAATTTATTAACCTGCACTACTACTACTTTTGGCGGCGCAACCATCCAGCGATCGCCCTCTCTGCCCAGAAAGATATGGGCATTTTTATTATTTCTCCTGGAGATAAGGGCGGGAAACTATATACTCCCCCTGAAAAGCTGGTTGAATTGTGCGCTCCTGTTGCCCCTCTGGAGTTAAACTATCGTTTCCTCTTGAGCGATCGCCGTATTACTACCCTCAGTCTCGGTGCGGCTAACCCCAGCGAATTGATTACGCCCTTGCAAGTTGCGGATGCGGATTATCCCTTAACTGTTCAAGAACAGGGAATTTTTGCTCAGCTCGAACAACAGTTAAGCACTAGTCTGGGTGCCGATCTTTGTCGTCAATGCGATCGCTGTCTTCCTTGTCCTGAAGAAATCAACATCCCTGAAATTCTGAGGCTGCGTAATTTGACGGTGGCTTACGAGATGGAAGATTATGGGCAATATCGCTATGGCATGTTGGAAAATGCCGGACATTGGTTTCCTGGGCGGAAAGGGAATCGCTGTACTGATTGTGGCGACTGTCTACCCCGTTGTCCCGAACAGTTGGATATTCCTGCCTTATTAAGGGATACTCATCAGCGATTGAAAGGAAAAGAGCGGCGGCGTCTATGGTCTGACTAGGAACTAAAAATTTGGCGATCGCTACTGGGGGAAACTTTTGTAGCACTTGATTAATTGGGAATATTTGACTAATTTATGAACAAGGCAATGATCCCTACAACTGCACCCACAAAACCGATCAAACCGCCCAATCCACTGATGATTGGATTTTCTTTGATAATTTCAATGATTGCTGCTGGGTATCCTCCATAAATATCTTTCCAAGTTGAATTCGTTTTGAGCGAATCATCAGCGGCACGTTCAACTATGTCGGCAAGGACATCTACTTTCCTTAAAGTTGACTGGTGAAGTTTGACATAATGTTTGTTGGTAAAAGCATCTGCTTCGGCATTTCCGTCTAAAAAATCTCTGTGTGTTATTTGATTCTTCGCCACTAAACTTGTTAGCCGAGGATGCTGAATAGAACCGATACCGTAAATAGCAATCAGTAATCGGGACAAATCGACTAATTTGGACTCACCTACTTCTTCAGGTATGCCTTGAAGAACTTTGAAGCGGTGGGCGATTGCGGGAAAACCATAATTGATATCTCTCATATTCCAGTGCAACCAAATATGCGAACTATGGTGACGTACAAAATCGTAAAACTCTTCTAGCATGAGCTTTTCGAGTTCATTGTAATGATTCTCCAGTGCGGTAGCAGAGTAACCTTTCCTCTCTGCAATCTGATGGATGGAGAAAGAAGTGGTTTGAGCAGAATCCAAATTGCGGACAGCAATAGAGGTAATCCTTGGAGATGAGCCATCAGGTCTGTCATAGAAACTTTCACAAGAATAGTGAATAACAATTATTTGATCAGATTTACTCATTAGCGCAGACAATTTTGTTTTTGCTTGCCTGCGCTTCTGTACTTTGTTCCAAGCTTCACCCATTGAAGAACTTCCCAATGCAAACTTATCATCAATCAAGTCAAATTAGGTGTCACCTAATGGACTCTCTAAAATCCCAACTTGAGTCTAGCCTAACCAGACCAATTATTTAGAGCGGATTGTATAAGCACACCTGATATACAACTCCGTTTCTAGGTTCGGACTGTACAACAAAGTTTCCGATTGAAGGTAGATGCTAAACTTGACTTAGCAACATTAGGAGAATGATCACTGTGGCTTCTGTTACTCTTGACCTTTCAGACTCCCAATTCCAAAAGCTACAAGATTTGGCAACAGTGCATGGAATTGCGCTTGAAGTTTTATTAAAAGCAGGCTTGGAGGATTGGCTCAACGCTCAAAAGAGCGAGTTTGTTGATGCATCTAATTACGTGCTGACAAAAAATACCGAGTTGTATCAGCGTTTGGCATGACGCGTTTCTTGACGTTAATCGAGGTGCTAGAACTCCATCGCAAAGTCATTGAACTGTCTGGTGGAGCATTTGGTATTCGAGATGTGGGGTTATTGGAATCAGCGATCGCTCAACCCCGAATGACGTTTGGTGGAGAAGATCTGTACCCAAGCTTGCTTGAAAAAGCCGCAGCATTAGGGTTTTCTATCATCATGAACCATCCCTTTGTAGATGGGAATAAGCGTACAGGTCATGCTGCGACAGAAACTTTTCTCGTCCTGAATAGAATAGAAATAAACGCCTCTGTGGATGAGCAAGAGTATTTAGTGTTGGCGATCGCATCGGGTGAGCTAGGACGTGAGGCATTTGTAGAATGGTTACAACGGAATACAGCCGCCACCTGATTTGTGTGTTCAACTCACCTAAAAAGTTCAGTAACAAGGCCTTGATATAAGCGTTATGCTGTTTGGTTACTGCGATCGCCTTTTCTTTTTCAGAGTTAATTAAAAACTTGGCGATCGCTTAGCCCATCATCCCATACAGCTTGTAGAGTGCGACTGTAATAACTAATAAAGCGATCGCATTTCACGCGCTAATTATCGTGGCTTGCCCTTTAACCACTTCTCCCAAAATTGCTAAAATCTTCGGTGCTAAGGGCTTTAGATCGGCTAGACGATTGGATAGAGCTTGCAGAACGATTACTGCAATATCAAACTGAGGCAAATTCTGTTGAAATGATAAATTACGATCAACTGTGATAAAAACGTCAAAGTCTACTTCTGCAAGGACAAGAAGTTGACCATCTTTTATTCCTGCCCACCCCATTTGAGGAACTGTTTTCACCTCATAATCACCAAATTCTCTTGACAGTCTGCGATCAATACACTCATCCAACAGGATCTTCATCCTATGCCACCATACTGACAAGGTTTTTTTCTGCTGCTTCTAGGAAGGCAATGACCTGCTCTCTAGTCACAGTTGGAAAACCATCTAAGAAATCGTTGATCGATTCTCCTGCCTTGAGATAATCTAATAGCGTCTGCACAGGAACCCTAGTACCAGCAAAAACTGGAGTACCGCCCATAACTTCAGGAGATGCGCTAATGATTAGAGAGTTTTTAAGCATAAGTCTTTGACCTCTAGATTCTGTGACTACAGTTTACCAATTCTTGTGGAGTAGAATCTTGTGGCATAGTTTGTCGTTAAGTAAGCGGCATGGTTTCATACCTATTTCCAAGAACTCGCAGACTGATTGGCAACGACTCGACGCGATGAGGGACGAAGAGATTGATTTGTCAGATTGCCCAGAAGTGACACCCGAACAGTTTGCAAAAGCAGTGGTGCGACGCGATTTGCCATTACCTAAAAACAAAGAGCAGGTGACATTACGGATTGATAGTGATGTGTTGCAGTGGTTCAAGTCCCAAGGGCGAAGATATCAGACCAAAATCAACACCTTGCTGAAAGCGTATATGGAAGCTCACAAATAACTGTAAAATTTGATGAATCGTTGATGGCGATGGCAAAACTTGTATGTTCAACTCAACTGAAAAGCTCAGTAAAGAGGCGTTGGTCAAAGCATTATGCTTTTTGATTACTGCGATCGCCCTTTCTTTGTCAGAGTTAACTAAAAACTTGGCGATCGCTTTGCGCATCATTCCATACAGCTTGTAGCAATCACGTAACGTATCATCCCATAAAGTAGTCTTCAATCAGAGAATAGTGCAATATTCTCGCTTTTTTCACAACAAGTCTAATAATTGGTATAGTTTAAAGTATTCTCAGCCAGAGACAATAAGATTTTAAAGCCAACCTAACTCTAGGTCAGTTAGACTAATAGTTAGTACATAGTAACTGTATGCAAATTTATCTAGACCATAGTGCCACGACGAAGCCTCGCCAAGAAGCGATCGCTGCTGCTCAAACAGTATTGGAACAGCGATGGGGTAATCCGTCTAGTCTTCACGATTGGGGACAGCGAGCGGCAACAGTCTTAGAAACAGCGAGAATACAGGTAGCAGGATTACTCAATGCGTTTAATCCTGAATCAGTTGTCTTTACCTCTGGGGGAACAGAGGCTAACAATCTGGCGATTCTGGGGGTAGCTAGACAGTACAGTAAGCCACAACACATTATTATTTCTAGCGTTGAACATTCTGCGATTAATGAACCTGCTAAACTTTTAGAACAGTGGGGATGGCAAGTAACTAGGTTGCCAGTAAATCGCTACGGTAGAGTCAATCCCCTAGACTTACAGGCATCTCTGCAAGCCAATACAGTTTTAGTCTCCGTCATTTATGGACAAAGCGAAGTTGGTACCTTGCAACCCATCGAAAACTTGATAGCGATCGCTAAAGAGCATGGTGCTCTATTTCATACTGATGCAGTACAGGTGGCGGGGCGCTTACCGATAGATGTGGAACGTTTGGGAGTCGATTTACTATCCTTATCTGCCCACAAGCTATATGGGATTCAAGGAGCAGGAGCTTTATATGTTCGATCAGGTGTTACTTTAGTCCCTTTACTGGGGGGTGGTGGACAAGAAGCTAGCCTCCGTTCAGGCACCCAGGCTTTACCGGTGATCGCTGCTTTTGGTGTGGCGGCAAAATTGGCAGCAGCAGAGATGCAAACAGAAGTCTTTCGTCTGATCAGCTTACGAGATCGTCTATTTGATCTGATGGCGGACTATCCTTGTTTAGAAACCACAGGAGATCGCATCTATCGTCTGCCGCACCATGTTAGTTTTATTTTAAGCGATCGCTTTGCCGCTCAAGCTCAAGACATTACAGGTAAAACTATTGTGAGACAGCTAAATCAGGCAGGTATTGGCATCAGTGCGGGTTCCGCCTGTCATAGTGGTAAGTTAAACCCTAGTCCCGTGTTGTCGGCAATGGGTTACAATTGCGCTGCGGCAAAACGAGGAATCCGTTTAACCCTTGGTAGAGATACGGTAGAGGCAGATATTGACTGGACAGCCATGGTGTTAAAACAAGTCATCTGTCGTTTAAACCCGCCGTTGGTGTGCTGTGGTTAAGGCAATTAGATTCTCGTGCTGATTTATTGATGAGACAAACCTTCCATAAGTGTCGTCAGGGTTTCTCCTGCTGATTCAGCCAAAGTCTGTACCCCTTCTACTAAACTTTCAGTGGTGTTAACTACTTCATCGTTAATTGCCCCTGTTCCAAATTCTCCTGTATTGATAGCGGGAGCATTGATGGGGGATAGTTCTACCACTTGAAGACTATTTATCAGAGTCTCCACTGTTTGCTCCTTATTACTCTGAGGTCTAATTACGTCTGGTTTAGGCAAGAGATTAAAACGGGCATTGATCACATTTACGACTTTGATAGCCAGATACATTGCAACTGTGAGAATCACAAATGCCAGGAATATATTGATCATCAGCTTGTCAACTAACTATTTTCTAACTATATTCTGAATATTCTATTTAAGCCCAATGGAATTACAAAACTATTTAACCTACCAGGGACTGACTAAGTTAGCCCAAGAATTTAAAATCAAAGTCAATCGCCACAGCCAGATGGACAATTTAGTCTGTCTTAAATATTCCCAGATCGACTCGCCCATGGGAGAAAAGATAGTTCAACAATGTCGTGGAATCATTCTCGATGAGGCTAATAATTGGGCAGTAGTGTCCTATCCCTATGATAAATTTTTCAACTACGGGGAAGGTCATGCACCAAAGCTAGATTGGAACACCGTCAAGGTCTATGAAAAACTAGATGGTTCCTTGATGACGCTGTACTTTTATCGGGGAGAATGGCGAGTCCAGTCTAGTGGTATGGCGGATGCAGCAGGAGCAGTGGCAGATTTTGGCTATACTTTCGCTCAATTATTTTGGAAGGTGTGGCGGGAATTGGGTTATCAATTGCCTCAGGATACGGAATATTGCTTTATGTTTGAGTTGACCACTCCCTTTAACCGTATTGTCGTCAGGCAACATCAAAACGATTTGATACTCCATGGTGTGCGTAATCTTCAGACTTTAACCGAGTCAGATCCTCATTTTTGGGGCAATAAATATGGCTGGCGAGTAGTTAAAACCTATCCGTTGCAGACTTTAGACGAAATTGTTGCCGTCAGTAATCATCTAGACCCGATGGATTTGGAAGGTTACATTGTCTGTGATGCTCAGTTTAAGCGGATTAAAATCAAGTCCCCCCAGTATGTAGCGATCGCCCATTTGCGATCGGGTTTTTCTAGCCGCAGAATGTTGGAGATTGTTGCCACCAATGAAGGAGAAGAATTCTTAAACTACTATCCTGAATGGCGAGATTTGTACCACAAGATCAGAGGCAAATATGATGCTCTGGTAGAGGATATTGAAGCACAGTATCAGCAATATCAAGCTATTCCTGTCCAAAAAGACTTTGCCTTAGCAGTTAAGCATTTACCCTATTCAGGGATTTTATTTAATCTACGAGGAGGCAAGACTAATAGTGTTCGAGAATCTTTAGCTCAGACTACAATCCAAAAGTTGGAAAGTTTATTAAAGATTGATTTTGTGGATTTCGGACAGTAAAAGAACTTCATCTCTTGAATCTAAAGACTAAAAATTAGTTTATTAATGAAAAAAGTATTGATTTTACAGGGTTTACCCGCATCGGGGAAATCGCAATTTGCCAAAGAATTACTATTAGCCAATCCAGGTCGTTGGGTCAGAACCAACAAAGACTTATTGCGAGAAATGGCTCATGGCTCTCATTGGTCTCCTGCCAACGAAAAATTTATTGTTCAATTACGGAATACGACCATTTTAATGGCGTTAGAAGCTGGAAAACATGTCATCATTGATGATACAAATTTTGGTCACAATATCAACCAGATTCAAGAATTAGTTAAAGGGCAAGCCCAGGTAACAGTCAATGATTCTTTCTTAAAAGTGCCTGTGGAAGAGTGTATTCGGCGTGATCTCTTAAGACCAAAATCTGTGGGGAAAGATGTGATTATGAAGATGTATAACCAGTTTGTCCTGCCGCAGTTAATCAACCCAGTGGTTTATAATCCGGATTTACCTGATGCCATTATCGTTGACATGGATGGTACATTGGCAATCATGGGCGATCGCAGTCCCTATGATGTCTCTCGTTGCGATCGCGATTTACCTAATTATCCTGTGGTGGAAACAGTGCAAAAACTACAGGACAGTAAAACAATCATTATCATGTCGGGTCGTACCGATGATGC
>JBJOPG010000102.1:0-15978 GCA_046050865.1 Cyanobacteriota bacterium | reverse complement strand
TGTGCAGAGTCATGATTTTCGGTGAAGATTAAAGTTTCTGCTAGATTGTCACGCCAAAGATTGCAGTCAGTGGGTAGATTTAAATTACGGCTCATAACAACTCGTAACGGGTTGTGCTCAGTAACACCGTGGGTAGTTAGGCTAGGATTATCTTGACGGACTGTATTGCCACCAATAATCACTGCGTCACAGGTACTTCTTAACTGATGCACTAAATGACGGGAAGCTGGATTGGTTACCCAGGCGCTATGTCCAGTATTTGTGGCTATTTTGCCATCTATGGTCATGGCATATTTGAGAATCCCAAAGGGTTGCTGGTGGAGCATACGATGAATAAAAGCTTCATTTAGTTTACGACAAGCCGCTTCTTCTACTCCCACTACCACTTCAATACCTGCTGACCGTAACTTTTGAATTCCGCTTCCAGCAACACGAGGATTAGGGTCTACCATGCCTGTCACTACCTTAGCTACTTGGGCTTTAATTAGAGCCTCGGCACAAGGAGGAGTTTTTCCATAATGGCTACAGGGTTCTAGGTTGACATATATTGTTGCCCCTCTAGTGTCTCCTGCATCCTGCAAGGCAAATACTTCTGCATGGGGTTGTCCGACACCAGGATGAAAACCCGAACCGATCACTACGCCATCTTTAACAACAATCGCCCCCACTAAAGGATTGGGAGATGTTTTTCCTGCAGCACGCTGGGCTAGCTGCAAACACTGCTGCATCATTTCGCGGTCAAAAGCAGATATTTGAGGTTGCTGGCTCATAATAATTTAATTATCAATTACTGATGTCACTGGTTCTTTGCCATTACTAGTAACAGTAATGTTGTTATTGCCAAAGGTGCCGATCGCTTTTTCTCCTTTTAAAC
This sequence comes from Cyanobacteriota bacterium, assembly GCA_046050865.1. Taxonomy (GTDB): domain Bacteria; phylum Cyanobacteriota; class Cyanobacteriia; order Cyanobacteriales; family Xenococcaceae; genus Waterburya. The sequence goes on along the minus strand of JBJOPG010000102.1, from coordinate 15,104 downwards.
GGGCTTTTGGTTTAGCCTGTTCATAGATTACATTCCCTGTTGCTTCGACTTCTTCAGTCTTAAGTTCCCAGATAATTTTACGGGCATATAGTTCTGATCCTTCTCTCTCATTGATGCCTTTTACACCATTCTGTAACGTAGCAAGCTGTTGCTGAAGATTAATTTCCCCTTGATTACCTGTAATATTTAGGTGGCGATCGCGGTCTAAAATTCGTATTGGGCGATCTGTCTTGCCGATCCGATCCTGGTAATTCCAGGTGAGGAAATCTGTTGCTACTTGTAACTGAGGTTCTGAAGTAATTAATTCAATGTTTTTATTGAGAATTGCTTGATGCTTTTGTAAATTTAACTCAGCGCGATCGCTAATTAATTGATCAACAATAGTTTGATTTTGGTCGTAATGAACCAATTTCATGTTTCCAGGACTAATAATTCGTCCTTGAGGAATATTCCACTCTAGGCGATCGCTAGTTAACCGTAAAGCAGGTTGCTTAGTAGTGGCTATGACATCTTGTTCTATTTCCAGTTTTTCAATGTCGGTAAAATATTGACCTGACTTGGCAACAATCGCTAAATTAGGATGATTTCCAGTTAATTCTGTTTTAATGAGCAATAAATTGTCTTGAGGTCGCCATTCCACTTCTTCACTGTTAATCACACTACCGTTACGAGGATCACTAGCGATTACTTGATCTTGTAATAAAATTATGTCCCCCTGATTTCTAACTTCCCCTGACTTGGCACTAATTTTTAAGATTACTACGTCATCCTGGAGGAGGTTACCAACCACTTTGGTTAAAGTCGCAATTTTTTTGTCTTCGCTATAAACAATATTATCGGCCTTAATCTTCCAGACAGTATTGGACTGTTTGTTTGATTGCTCTAGGACAGCATTATTTAAAACTAACTCCGTATCAAGACGACTGGTAGGGGAAACTTGATTGACATTGGAGTCAGAAGTAGATGGCTGGCAGCCAGTAATACTAACGTTAACACCAATTAAGAGCATTAAAAGTAAAATATGGGGTTGATGAAATATTACTTTTGAGATGTTCAAGAAATATGTTCACAAGATAATGAACAGAAGTGAATGTACACAATAACAAAAATAACAAAAAGTAAGGTTCATGAGATTTGACCCCAGAACCCACAGTAGAATTTTTCAACTCAATTTTCTGCCGAAAGTTAATTCAAAATTGCCTAATCATCTAAGATCCCAAAACCAGAGAAGCTACGATAAGGATCGCTATGTTTACTATTCTTTTGAATATCTCCTTTAATTTGGTCTAGATCTACATAACGATCTGCTACATTAATCAAACTGTCGCTAGTCATCGAGCGCAAACTAACAACTTCCACCCTTGCCCCTCGATAACTCACCGCATCCACGGCATAAGCTAGATCTCCATCACCACTAACCAATACGGCAGTATCGTAAGAAGCAACAAGAGCCATCATATCTACGGCAATCTCTACGTCTAAATTAGCTTTCTTTGAGCCATCAGGTAACTGTACTAGATCCTTGGCAATCACACGATAGCCATTACGGCGCATCCAGAGTAAAAATCCCTGTTGCTTTTCGTTCGTGCGATCTACTCCAGTATAGAAAAATGACCTTAAAAGTCTTGAGCCACCAGTCAGACGATACAGTAACTTGCTGTAGTCAATTTCGATTCCTAGCTGTAGCGCTGCATAAAATAGGTTAGATCCGTCAATGAAAATTGCTACTCGTCCTCGGTTTTCTAAAATTTGTTCTGGTGTAAAGATAGGATCGCTTCCGAAATTGTCCAACATTATGTTAAGCCTCGTTTTTTATGAAAAAAATATTCTATTTGGGTGGATTAGTCCCTTTTTAACCCAGGTTTTTTTATTTAAAGACGATGTAACGTTGACTAACAAAGAAATACAAGTATTGTTCTAGTTTTATTGACGGCGCAGTTAATAAATAACCAGATTAAAGTTAAGTATTTATACTTACTTGATTAAAACATTGATTGTCCTGATTTTTATGACTTAGTTATATCAGTAAAAAAATATACTTAGTCGAATTGCTTGCCATTATTTAATCTTCTGGGGGTAATTCCAGTTTTAAAAAAACAGGACTAGCTTGTCCCAAAGTCTTGCTAATGTTTAGCTCACCCCATTTTGAGTGGGTCTGAAAATCTATTTCTGGATTTATTTTTTGATCCTGATTAAAATTTCCTTCAAAACCCAACTGCTGATATATTTTGCTGCTGGTAGTGGGAATTACAGGAGATAGAAGATAAGCCGATAGACGAATGGACTCTAATACTGCATATAAAATCTGCTCGACTTGACTATGCTCTTCTTGTTTAAACAGTTTCCAGGGTGCACTGTCATCAATATATTTATTGACAGCTCGTACTAAAGTTAAGACCGCCGTACAAGCTTGGCTAACTTGAAGATTTTCATAAGCTTGAATTACACGATCGCCTAAAGTCATACCCATTCTTTTTAAAGGATGGTCTGAACTAAAGTCAGCACTTGATAATTGCGGTACGGTACTCTGACAATATTTTTTCAACATTCCCAAAGTACGGTTCAGCGAATTTCCTAGCACATCAGCTAAATCGTTGTTAAGCACATTAATAAAACGAGTTTCGTTAAAATCACCGTCATTGCCCAGTTCAATCTCTTTGAGGAAGTAATAGCGTACAGCGTCTGCACCGTATCTATTGACTAACTCCACAGGATCAATGGTGTTACCCAAAGTTTTGCCCATTTTGAGCCCGTCCTTGGTCAGAAAACCATGACCGAACACTGTTTTTGGCAAAGGTAAACCAGCAGAGACTAACATAGCTGGCCAGTAAACCGCATGAAATCTTAATATATCTTTACCAATTAAATGTAGATCAATTGGCCACCAGTGAGCCAAGGCATTGTCTAGGGTAGGTGCTTGGTCAGGCTCTAACAAAGCTGTGATATAGCCCAATAAAGCATCAAACCAGACATAAATTGTGTGCTTGTCATCTACAGGAACCGGAAAGCCCCAGTCTAAATTGACGCGGGAGATCGAGAAATCTCTTAAACCTTGTTGTACAAAGTTAAGGATTTCGTTACGCCGACTCGCAGGTTGAATAAAGTCAGGCTGAGACTCATAGAGTTCTTCTAGCTGCTGCTGATATTTAGAGAGACGAAAGAAATAATTTTCTTCATCCCGCCATTCTGCCTGTTTATTGGTATGAATCGCACAATGATGGTCTTCAAGTAATTCTCGTTCTTCCTTGAACTCTTCACAAGACACACAATACCAACCTTGTTGACGGTCTAGATAGATATCGTCCTGTTGCCAGACGCGATCAAAAAACTCATTTACAATTTGCTGATGCTGTGGTGCTGTCGTCCGACTAAAACGGTCATATTGAATATCTAGCTTCCTCCATAAAGACTGAAAGCTTTCCACAATGCGATCGCAATGAACCTGGGGTTCAACTCCCGACTCCTCAGCGGTACGTTGAATCTTTTGTCCATGTTCATCGGTACCTGTAATCATCAGGACTGATTTGCCCTGTAAACGATGAAACCTCGCTATGGCATCCGCCACCATGGTAGTGTAGGCACTGCCAATATGAGGAACTCCATTAACGTAATAAAGGGGGGTAGTTAAAGAAAATTTATGGTTAATATCAGTATGATTCATTGGAGTTAACGAAAAATTGCTCTAACTAAAGGGTTAAATTTTATTGCCTTAGAGTCAGGAACAATTGTCTATAAATTGATGCAGACTAGCTGCTATCTATATGTTTGTTCTCAATGAGAAACTATTTTGATAGTTAAAGGAAGTTTAAAGAATAGTTTAAAGATTCTAGATGAGATTGTTATCTTTTTGAGAACCCCTACACTACAGTATCAATGACAAAAGAGCTTGAAATTAACCTTAAGGAAAATACTTAATAAATTTTCGATTTCGTTAACAAAGTTACTTAAGAATCAAAATAGTTTTTAGCTTGAATGTGCTTTGATCTCTGAAATCTACTATCTACAAAAGGTTAAACGGCAGAATCTTGGTTAAATTCTCAAGATTACTTCATACTATAAATAGCATTGATTAAGTAACTAAAATAACAGAATATCGATTTTTCAGCTTCATATGCCAATAATTTATTGAATGTTATCATTTACTCCCGGCTTACTAGCTCAATCTTTAATTTCAGCTGTCAACCTCAATTTAACCCAGTCTTATACCAGCCGCATTCCCCAAGATGTTCCTACTATTGTGGTGAGTAATCATCGTAGTTTTTTGGATGCGCCAATTTTAATCAAGACTATCCCTAACCCATTAAGAATCGCCTGTCATCATTACATGGGAAAGACTCCAGTGGTACGAGAAATTGTGGATTCCTTGGGTTGTTTTGCTTTGAGTTCGGCAGAAAATAGACAGCGAGACTTTTTTGACCAGGCTAACCAGCTTTTGACTGCCAGGCAGTGGGTGGGCTTGTTTCCTGAAGGGACTAAACCAATGATTGAACCTACAGCTCCCCATGAGATCAATCAATTTCAACGAGGTTTTGCTCACCTGGCTTGGAAAGCTCCCGTAGCTAATTTAGTGGTTTTACCAGTGGCGATCGCTTCGTTGGAGGAAACTAACTATCCGAGTATTCCCATCCGCTGGCTACAACAATTAGACCAAAATGAACCTTTTTTTGAACGCCACGGTTTACATCCGATGTTAGTTTACCATCGAGTTCATGTCTTAATCGGTAGACCCTACTTGATTAATAGCTTACAAAAACAAGAATATAAAGGAAAGCAGGCAAGACAGCTTAGTTTAGACCTTACCAACTATTGCCAGGCTCAAATCACCGAGTTATTAAGGGAAGGGTGTTATTAATGTGAGTATAAGTTAGGGCAAACAAAAATCAAACAAAATCTAAAGAAAAAAAGAGTGAAATCAATTTCCAGCCATAAATGTCCGAAGATCAATAATTAAGAAGATATAAGTTTTGTTTTATTTTATATATCTATGAGTTTTGAACTTAGTGTAGATTTTCTCGACCCCAGAGAAATTAATCCCCATGCCCCTCTATTTGTCTATCTTCCTGGAATGGACGGGACGGGAGAATTACTCCAGAATCAGTCTGACCGTTTAGCCGCCAATTTTGACTTGCGATGCCTGACAATTCGCACGGATAATTCTAGTACCTGGCAAGATTTGGCTAGGGACACAGTACAGTTAATCAACAAGGAATTAGCGCTAAAAACTAACCAAGAAGTATATCTGTGTGGAGAATCTTTTGGGGGCTGTTTGGCATTAAAAACCGCTTTAGCTGCGCCGAATTTAGTCAGTAAGCTGATCTTAGTTAATCCTGCTTCCAGCTTTAACCAGTTGCCGATTTTGAGTTGGGGTGCAAATATTACTGGTTTTCTGCCGTCTTGGGTACATCGTTATTCTGCTGCGGGACTATTACCTTTTTTGGTGCGTCTCAATCGCATTAATGATTGCGATCGCGATCGCCTAGTGGAAAGTATGAAGTCGATCCCTCCTCATGTGATTAGCTGGCGTCTATCCTTATTGCGAGATTTTAAGGTACTAGATGAAGAATTACGTAGCCTCAACATCCCTAGTTTAATTGTGGCAGGGGCAGCAGATGGCTTATTACCTTCGGTGGCAGAAGCCCAAAAGCTCACTGATCTTTTACCACGGGGACAAATGAGAATACTCCCTCAGAGTGGTCATGCTTGCCTGTTAGAAACGGAAATCAACCTGTATCAGATCCTGCTTGAGGAAAATTTTATTTCAGATAAAGCCAAATTACTGTTGTCAGTGTGATTTTGTTTTATTGGGAATACAATTTTTAAAACTCGATCGCCAGTGAACCCAAAACTGTAAAAGGCTCTCCGCGATCATTGCCTCTTTCCCTGACTGGAGAAGCACCTGCTATATAGTCCGCATTAAATAAGTTTTTAAAATTAAGGGCTGCACGCCAATTATTGCGCTGGTAAAATACGGCAGCATTGGTTAGGAAATAACTATCTAACTTAAATGAGTTATCTAAATCTCCTTGTCTTTCCCCAACAAAATTAAAACCCAGTCCTAAACCAAGTCCTTGTAAATCGCCTCGTTGAATTTCATAAGTTGTCCAAAAGCTGGCACTATTTTCAGGAGCATTGTTAAGACGATTGCCAACCTCAATCAAATTATCTTCGGTAACTTCAGCATCAATATAGGCATAAGAAGCGATCGCCTTCCATCCAGCTAAGATTTCCCCTGTAACATCTAATTCGATACCTTGGCTTTGCTGTTCTCCCGTGGCGACAAAAGAGAAAGGGTCATTAGGATCTTCCGTAGCGACATTTTGCTTAGTAATGTTGAAGTAAGCCAATGTGGTAAATAGTTTACCCTCTAAAAACTCGGATTTCACGCCGATTTCCCAACCTTCTCCTGATTCAGGGTCTAAAGCTTCTCCCTCCGCTGTAGTTTCAGGATTAGGGGCAAAAGACTGGGAATAGCTGGCATAAAGAGAAACTGGCTTCAGCGGTTTATAGACAACTCCCACACGAGGAATCAAAGCGTCATCGGTATTGCTAACTTCTGTCTGTTCTAGGTTATCAGTCACAATCTGCTTGACCGTATCGTAACGCAATCCCCCTAGGAGAAAGAAATTATCGGTAAAAGAAACTCGATCTTGAGCGAAAATTCCTAGTCGGCGTGTTTCGGTTTCGCGATCGCTAAATAAAGGTAATGTATCAAAATCTGGTCTGGGAGATGTTCCATAGACGGGGTTAAATAAATCTAGTTCTAAGGGAGTCTCTTGATCTAATCTAATTAAATCGTTGAAATTATCTTCTGTTAGATTTAGATCTAGACCGAATAAAACCTCATGGTCAATTTTTCCTGTAGCAAACTTCCCCTCAGTACTGGTTTGCAAAGAATAACTTTCTCCTTCTTGAGGTTGGGCAGCCCAGAAGCGAGTTACGGTACCTGTTGATTCGTCGATGGCAAAGGGAAAAGCTGTTTCTAACAGGGCGTTTTGCTGAGTAAAACGAAACCCATTGCGCAATTTCCACTGCTCGTTAAACCGATGTTCTAAATCATAGCCAGCACTAAGATACTCTTCTTCGCCAATATCCTCTGGTTCGTTGGTAATGCGGTCTAATGGAACATCAGCAATTTCATCACCAATAGCAGGAAGACCAAAACTGGGGGGTCGATCTTCATTAAAATACTCCAATGCAAAATTGAGGTCAGTGCGATCGCCAATCTTCCAAGTCACTACAGGAGAAATATAAAACCGTTCGATATTTTGCTCAATATCTTGCAGATCATCGCTACTGCGATACAAGGTATTTAGTCGATACAGTACTTCCCCATCTTCTGTTAATGGGCCAGAAATATCTAAGCTAGGACTGATAAAATTGCGATTACCAAATTGTGTCTCAAATTGATAAACAGGTTCGAGGGTGGGTTTTCTGGTCACTAAATTAATTAACCCACCAGGTTCGATCTCGCCGTATAAAACTGAAGCTGGGCCTTTTAACACTTCTACCCGTTCTAAATTTGCCGTCTCTGTCACCACATCTGCACCAAATTGCCGAAAACCGTTACGCAAGGTTGGGGCTTCATCAAAACCGCGAATATTAAATTGCAAATTTCGACCTAAATCCGTACCACCGAAAGTCACCCCACTGACATTTCGCAGCGCCTCATCAAGGCGAGTTATCTGTTGATCTTGTAAAACTTCTTGGGGAACTACTTGAACCGACTGAGGAGTATCAAGAATAGGAGTATTACTGCGCGTGGCAGAATTTACATCAGGGACAAAATAATCATTATTTTCTCCTTCCCCAGTGGCAATAATTTCTATTTCCTGATCTGGTGTTTGTTGTGCGGTATTTCCTTGAGGATTAATACTTAAAACTAAGTTTTGTGGTGATGGTATTACTTCCGCAGTTGGTGCTTGAGTTTGCCCTGTAATGGTTAAGCGAATACTACTCTCATCTACTTTAGCTAGCTCAACTGTTTTAATTCCATCGACGGGATTGGTTTTAGTTACACCACTTCTAATACTAAAGGCTAAGGTTGTGTCCAGAATATCAATTACCAGATTATTACCTTCAGGAAGAATCAACGGCACTAATTTTTGATCTCCTACTGAAGTTTTTAAAATTACTTCTAATCCTTGAGGTGTTTGTTTAAGTTGCACTCCTGTAACGCGAGTAAATCCTTGAGCAACTAAATTAGAAGCGTTCTGAGCTTGCAAGAGTTTTGCCCTTTTATGTGGTGGGAGTAAATCTGGTGAAGAAGCAGAAATAGTTTGTTGAGAGTTAATATCTTTAACACTAACCACTAAATTATGATTAACCTGACTAATTGATTTATTTTTTTCTTTTGCCGCAGCTTTTTTAATAGACAAAAAAACCAAAACTATTGAAATCAAAGAGATTTTTAGCCATGACAATTTATAACGGTAAGTCCGCTTCATTTAAAAACTCCTCACACAAAAGAGATTAATTCTCAATTAAATTACAAAATAGTCTAGGTAATTTTGTGGAGCTTGTCTACCGCATCGAGATCAATGTTATTTATTTGTCACAAACATTATTTAAGGCGATCGCACTTATCTTTTAACTAATTCTCTAGGAGTTTGAGTAATTCTTTGAGGGCGATAACGCAAGCGATACATAATCAAACCAGTGACAAAGAGAATCGTCGGCGACAAGCCGACAAAAACGTAGAGAATCCGTGTCGGTAAACCGCCAAAAGTACCGAAATGTATAGGCACAAAAGCATTTAAAAGGCGATCGCCTAATTTGGCAGTCTTGCTATTAATTACGTGCAGAATTTTTCCACTATAGCGATCAATATCTACTTTATTGGCAAAATATTGAGCATCCTGGGGTTGTTTCAAGTAAACAGTAAAGACTTCATCGGGTTTGGTGGGAATAGAGATTGAACTGGGTTTAGCTTCTGGAATAGTTGCGATCGCTTTTTCGCTGATTTCGCTGATGGTTAAGGATTCTTTTCCTGTCACTATGGATTTTACTTCTGGCGGTTTAGGGGTAAAAGTAAGGGCATAAATAGCTGGTTCTGTTTGTTCGTAAAAATTCCAGATAAAGCCTGTAAAACCAGTAAAAGTAAGAAAAATTAAGGCAATAATGCCAACTACTTTATGAATATCGTAATTTTTACGTTTGATGCTAGCATTTGACTTGATTTTGAAACCAGCTAGTAAATTTCGCCAACCTGACCATAAAATTAAGCCTGTAATGGCTAGAATACACATAAATAAAGCAGCAATACCGACGACAATAAAACCAACTGGGCCAGCCAGTAGTGAGTAATGTAGTTCATACACTCTGCCAAAAAAGCTCTGATTTCTGAGGCGATCGCCTAAAATTTCGCCTGTATAGGCATTAACAAAGACATCTAATTGTTTATCTTCACTGTTATTCAATCTAGCTAAATAAATATCGCGATCGTAATAGAGAACAAATTGAGCTAGTTTCCAGTCAGGCTGTTTAGCATAGGCTTGAGTAATATTATTAGTAACTACATCTAGAGAGACAGTTTGTGCTTGAGGAATAACCTGTTCAAATTTTTGTTTAACTAATACCGAATCAATTTCTTTTTGAAAAACAAGAATACTTCCAGTCAAACCAACAATGATTAAGATCAGTCCCACCGTCAAACCAATATAACGGTGTAGGGAAAAAGCCAGGTTACGTATGCTTTTGGTATTCATGATTTTTATATTATTATTTTGGTTCAAGAAATATTGGGATCTGTTATTTCAACTCAAAACACCTGTTAGTTGTTGCTTTAATTGATTAGACATTTTGTCTTTCTTTTTGCGGAGTTTTGCTGCTTCTGGAGCTTCTAGCTAGACGGTAAGCTAAGACACAGCCATAGGTACCTGGCAGAATCAGAGTTAGTAAAGCTAAAACAACTGCATAAATTTCTCCTGAGAGGGCGTGTTCCAAACTGTGAAAAATACCAAATGCTGTGACTAAACTACCAAGAACAAAAATTACCCAAACTAACAGTCGATTATTAAAGGCGATCGCCATTAAGGGAATTAATAAATTTAAACCAAAGATGATAGTTAGCAACCAAGGTTGACTTGGTGCATTTAAGGAATTAGCAATCTCAGTAAATTCAGTTTTCAAATCGGCACTCAAGGGATTTTCTATTGCTGCTGAATATAGTTGCCCTGCCATGCCAAACAGTTCGATAATGATCGCTGTGATATTGCTCAAAAAGGCAATAATAAACAGTAAAGCAATCTGCAAACGTCTTGTATCCATAATGTCAACCTCTAGTTGTTAATGAAAATTTTTTTAGAACTTTATCGAAACCGAGCCAATTACAGTTAAAGGAAAACCTGGTTCAATTCCTCCTTCGTTTCCTGTCGCCGCTGTGATGTAGTTAGCATCAGTAAAGTTTTTAACATTCACCCCCAAGCGATAGTTATCACGTTGGTAAAAAATAGCTGCATTGCCAATTAAGTAATCTCCAAGGGTAAAGCTGTTAGCTAAGTCACCAAAGCGGTTATCTGCGTATTCAAAACCGACACCCAAACCCAATCCTTTTAAACTGCCTTGCTGAATTTTATAAGTAGTCCAGAACGTAACCTTATTTTCGGGGACACTAAATAACTTGTTGCCAACAATGGTTTCATCTGTATCATCAGTTACTTTGGCATCGATGTAAGCATAAGAGCCAATGAGATTTAAACCTGGTAAAACTTCCCCAGTAATGTCTAATTCAATACCTTGACTACTTTGTTCTCCTACTGGAATTGAAAAGAGAGAATTATTCGGGTCGGTAACTGCTACATTTTGCTTGGCAATATCGAAATAGGTCAGGGTAGTTAAAAGTTTTTGGTCAAATAATTCTGTTTTGACTCCTACTTCAAAGCCTTCACCTGTTTCTGGATCTAAAGCAGAGCCACTGGAAGTGGTCTCGGTACTAGGTTCAAAAGATTGAGAATAATTAGCAAACAAAGATAGCTCAGGAATTGGTCGATATAACAAACCCAAGCGAGGGGTAAAAGCATCATTAGTTTGTTTTGTTTCGCCTTCTTCAGTAGAATCAGCTTCTACATTGGTAGTTGTTTGGGACACTGTGTCATAGCGCAAACCAGCCACGAAAATGAGGCTGTCTAATAGATAAACTTGATCTTGTAAATAAATACCTAGGCGGTTGGCTGTATCAAGAGTATCGGCAAATAAAGGTAGAGTAGAGCGATCGGGTTTGGGATCTAAGTCGTAGTTAGGATTAAAGATATTGAGAACTGAAGGTTCGCCAAAAAGTGTGATAATGTTAGACTCACTGCGGTTGAGGTCGATACCTGCGGTCAAGATATGTTTAATTGAGCCAGTCTTAAAGTTGCCAACTGTATTAGTAAACAGCGAATAAGAGCGGTCTTCCCCGTCTTGGTCGGCAAAAAATCGGGTGACATTGGCACCCTCAACAGTAAAGGGTAAAGCTACCACACTGTAGTCATAGTTATAACTGATGAAACGGAAGCCATTGCGAATTTTCCAGTCATCATTAAAACGATGTTCAAAACTATAACCCGTACTTACATAATCCGTATCGATGGTATCATCTGGGTTATTAGTCACAAATTCCCTAGAAACAGGGGCTACTCCATCACCAAATTGGGTAAGACCGAAATCAGCAAAACTTTTTTTGTGGATATATTCTAGGTTAAAAGTTAAGTCAGTGCGATCGCCTATTTTCCACTTGAACACTGGAGCCAGGGAAATTTGATTAGCATCGGTATCAAAGTTACGAAAACTTGCTTCATGTTGGTAGACTCCATTAATGCGAGCTGAAACCTTCTCATCATCTATTGCTGGAATGTTAATATCAAATCGAGAACGAACAAATTCTCGATTCCCTACTTGTAATTCTACTTCGGTAAAATCTTGGTCTAAAGGCTGTTTCGAGGCTAAATTAATTACTCCCCCTGGTTGAATCTGTCCATACAAAATAGAAGATGGGCCTTTGAGAACTTCTACTTGCTGTAAGTTGGCAATTTCGGGAATTGCTTGGAAACTTCCATATAAGCGATAGCCATCTCTCAGGACTGGCGTGCCACTATCAGGATTACCAAATCCCCGAACATTAAAAGCTGCTTGACGTCCTGCATCACCCCCAGCAGCAGAAACTCCGCTAATATTATTTAGAGCATCTTCAATCCGAACGGTCTGCTGATCTCGAATTACTTCTTGGGGAACTACTTGAACAGAAAAAGGAGTTTCGATAATTGGCGTATCTGTACCAGTTGCATTCGGCACATTATAATTCTCTTCCCCTTCCCCAGTGGCAATAACTTCAATTTCCTTATCTGGTGTCTCTGATGCGCTAGTTCTTTGAGGATTAACACTTAAGACTAAATTTTGCTGTGAAGCTAATATCTCCGCACTTGGTGCTTGAGTTTCTCCTGCAATGGTTAAACGAATACTACTCTCATCTATTTTGGTCAGCTTAACTTCTGATATTCCTCGTGTGGGATTGGTTTTAGTAACACCATTTTTAATGGAGAAGTCTAATGTGGCATCAAGCAGTTCGATAACCAGATTATTCCCGACCGGTAAAATTAACGGAACTAATTTTTGACTTCCTGCTGCGGTTTTCAAGATTACTTCTAAGCCTTTGTCAGTTGGCTTAAGTTCTACTCCTGTGACGCGAGTAACAGGGTTTTGTTGTGCGAGTAAATCTTGAGCGGAGACAGAGTAATCTTGCTTACTAACTACTTCCAAACTTTTAGGATTACTTTCTTCTGATAAGACTTGTGCTTGTAGTGCTGTTGTTGACCAAAAATAAGCAGCACCAACTAAACCCCAAGTACTGAGGCGGATTAAATAATTTAGATTCATTTTTTATTCTTTCTCCTTCATTAACCCTCTGATTGTTCCTAGTTAACTCAGAGGGTTCACTTGCTAATTCAATTAGTCAAAACTTGGCTGTAAATATAGCTACAATTTGTGATTGTGAATTTGTGATTGTGGTTTACTCTTGTTCGGCAGCGATCGCCATGGTTGCCCCTGGTACTTGGCGCAAGCGATCCATCACCTTAACTATCCTCCCGTGTTCGACTTTTTGATCGGCGTTAATAATTACCAAAGACTTAGAACCAGGTGCAATTTTTTCGGTCAAGGCACTTTTTAATTGGCTCAACTGAATTGCTTCGCGGTCTAGAAATAAATCGCCGTTGGGTTTAACAGTGATGTTAATCTCTGCTGTTTGCTTAGATTCAGATGTCTGTGCTGACGGTAAATCTACAGGTAAACCTTGCGATCGCGAAAGAAACAGTGTCGAGATCATAAAACAAGCCAAAATCGAAAAAATCACATCAATCATTGGCAGAAGATTAATCTCAAAAATTTCTTCTGGCTCATTTATGGGTCGCATATTCTCTGACTCCTTGATGAAAGCGACGATACAATAGTTCTAGCTGACCGCCATATTCTTGAATAAAAGCTATTTCTCGTTGATATAAACCACGAAAAGCATTGGCAAAAAGCAAGGTGAAGATCGCCACTACTATTCCCATGACTGTGGAAACTAAAGCCTCACTTAGTCCTAGCATGATCTCTGATGAATTATTATTCGCCACGTTACCCATATCCATCGAAGCAAAAGAGCGAATTAAACCTAAAATTGTCCCTAATAATCCTAATAAAGGTGATGCGGTGATGATGGTTTGAAACCAAGTCCCAAACTTACGTAAAATCGGGATTTCTGCCTGGATCGCACTATCTAAAGCCAAACGAAACTCGTCCGCAGTCGGTTGTTCTAACTCTAATGCCTCCAGAAAAATTCGGGCGATCGGTAACTGAGCATTTTTTTTTAATTTGGCGATCGCCCTAAAAGGATCACTACGATAAATAGATAAAATTTCTTTAACAATGCGTCGTTGTCTGCGCTTGATCCTCGACCAAAAGACAATTCTTTCCACAATCAAAGCGACTGCAATCAACGAAAATGCGATCAAAGGATAGCTGACTATTCCTCCCGCAGTCAAAATATTCTCAATGGGCATAAACCTTGCTCTAAATATAGCTAATTGCAAATAATTATCATCTTACTTAAAGAAAACTCTACCATAACTTATTGACAATATTTAACAATATAGTGCAACTAGATTTTAAATTTTCTGGTCATGACTGACTAAACTTGCTGAATCAAAAACCAGGAAAATCATCTTTGTAAAACCCATGAACTATATTTAAGTAGAATATCGATGAACGCAAAAATTTGTGCTGCCATTTTTAGGATGGGATAATTGAAATCATAATTTCTAGATTATTTTTCGTGATATATTTTTTAAATTAGAGTATTTCTCAATAAGTAAAGAAACTTTGCTCTAGGAATATTCAATTGCAATCATTATTCCGCTAAAATCTTGAGCCACAAAATCATTGCCAATGTCCACTTCTCAATTCTGTATTCAACAACGCCAGCAGGAACAGCAACAGGTTAGAAAACTACTGTGGGTTGGCTTGGCTTGCTCCATTGCACTACACGGAATTTTAGCAGGACGAAAGCACCCCAAGTCAAAAAACCCATGGAATTGATTCTGGTTGATAAACCGAAGCCTAAACCTAAAATCAAAGAAACTCCAATATTACCTAAACCCAAACCAGAACCACCGCAACAAAAAGCACCGGAGCCAAAGCCAGAACCACCTAAACCAGAACCGAAGCCCGAACCGCCGCAACAAAAAGCACCGGAGCCAAAGTCAGAACCACCTAAACCAGAACCGAAGCCCGAAATACCCCAGCCAAAAGCACCTACACCTCAAAAAATCCTAACCTCCAATCTACCTCCAATTTCTCAAGCACCTGTTGCACCACAACCACAACCACAACAAGCGATCGCTCCTTCTCCAGTTAAAAAATCTTCTCCCAATGTGGCGACCAATTCTCCGCCACCAACTACCGAATCGGAATCAACCGAATCGGCGAGTGAAGAAGAAGGAATTGCTTGTGTTAGTAACTGTGAACCAGAGTACCCTGATGCTTTAGAAGGAGCAGAAGGGAGTGCAGGAGTCAAATTAACTATTGATCCCAAAGGTAATGTAATTAGTGCGGAACTAGCTTCTGCCGATAGTAACAGCCAAGTTAATCGC
>JBJOPG010000101.1:0-13251 GCA_046050865.1 Cyanobacteriota bacterium | reverse complement strand
ATCACGCTCAAATGCCGCCGCCGCTGTAGCTATCTCCTCCATCAACTGTTTAATGGAAGTGCAAACATCAGCATTATTAGTTAGTTCTTCAACGGTTGAATTTAAAATTACCGAAAGACCATTAAAAGGAATGTTGCAGATTAACTTTTGCCAACGAGCTAAAAATAAGTCTTCGTGTAGCTGAATCATTACGTTAGCACTGCTAAAATCTGCGGCAATTTGACAGATTCTGGTAGTTACCCCAGCAGTTTTATAGTCATCTGCATAATCAGCTAAAGTAATCAAACCATAGTCGAGATGGCGAATGTGACCCGCCCCCAGCTTGTAGTTAAAAGTAAAACAAACACCACCCATTACGCGATCGCTGCCGACAATCTGAGCAATCTCTGCTTCCATGCCCCAACCATTTTGTAAAACTAGCACCACCCCCTCATCCTTGAGAACCTGGGGCAATATTTGGGGCAATAAATGATTGTTAGTAGTTTTCAGGGCAACAATAACTACATCGCACTTTGGCATTTGGTTTGCGTCATTATAAGCCTGGACGGTGGGTAAAATAAAATCGCCATCAGGAGATTCAATCACCAGTCCGTGTTGACAAACATGGCTAAAATCACGATTGAATAGAAAATGTACATCAAAGCCAGATTTTTGTAGACAAGCCCCGTAGAAACCACCTATCGCCCCAGTGCCGATAACGGCATAACTACGTCGATGTTGACGTTTCTGAAGTGTAAAATTTAATTGCGTCATAATCTTTGTAGCTTTAAGCTTTAGGCTCTAAGCTTTAAGTTCTTGTTGTGTAGATAACTAGACGAAAATAGCGTTTGAGCATTACATATTCAGCAATGCTGTACTCATTACCCTTTAACTAATTCATTACCTAATTACTTGTTCTCAACGACGTGCCCAACAAAAAACCGCTGATTTCCTCGGCTACCTTGGTTGGTTCTTCCACCTGTAAATAATGACCAGCACCAGGGATATTAACTAAACGGGCATTGGGTAATTGTTTGAGCAATAATATTCCTTTGCGGGGAGAAATAATTACATCATCACCCCCCGTTAAAATCAGACTGGGAATCTGTAAAGTGGCGATCGCTTCTTGTAGATCCGTGTGACTAAGCCCCATAAAATCCGTAGCATCATCACTCAAACGGGTATGTTGAAACTCGTTTAAGACTAAATTTTTCAAGGCTTCAGGTATTTGAGGAGCAAAGCTTTGACGCAAAGTTGATAAATCCCATTCACCACTCAAAGCCGATGCCAAAAAGTCAGGATGAAGCTGAATCTTGGCTGCTGTTGCCATTACTATTAATCGTTCGACTCGTTGAGGGTATTTCAAGGCAAACTGGAGTCCAATTAAACCACCCAAAGATTGACCAACATAGCAAATAGGCTGTTTAATTTCCAATGCGGTTAAAAAAGCGTCTAGAAAATCGGCAGCTATCTCTACAGAATTAGGCACTATTCCCGAAGTTGCCCCATGTCCTGGTAAATCTACCGCCAGAGGAATAATCTTACTATTGAGCCGAAACAGCAAAGGCTGCCAATGACGGCTACTTCCACCCGCACCATGAACTAGGAGTATCAATGGTCGATCGTTGGAGGGCGGTAATCCCTGGGGGGCTTGGTAATGAATGTTCAGATCTGCAACTTTAATAAATGGCATTGTCTGGCGATCGCTGGGTGGCTAAGATAGTATTAAAAATGTGTTTTGTTGGGTTAACGGCAGCGTAACCCAACCTACGAAAAATCTGATTTCTACTGTCTCTAACGCTTCTGCTCTTATGATTCCATGACGATGTTAGACAGCATGGTATTCATTTTGTTGACAGATTCAACGTATTCCTTTTCGGGAACAGATTCGCCAACAATTCCCGCTCCAGCATTAAGATAAACACTGTCACCATATTGATAAGCCGAACGAATGGCGATCGCAATGTCTGCCGTGCCGTCGCTGTCTACCCAACCAATACCCCCGGCATAAAGTCCTCTGGGTTGGTCTTCAAGGCGATCGATCCATTCGAGAGCCAGCTTTTTGTTAATTCCCGATACAGTAATACCAGGAAATAAGACTTTGAGAGCATCCCACAAGGATTTATCGGGTTTTAGCTGTCCGCCAACTCTTGAGGAGAGATGCTGAACAGTACGATATTTTTTTACTTCCATAAAGTCAAAGACTTGCACAGTTTCAGGCTGACAGACTTGAGCAACTTCATCTTGTGCGAGCCAAACTGAAAGAGCGTGTTCTTTAACTTCTTTGGCATCAGTAAACAGTTCCTCGTGGAGTAAATTGTCTTTCGCTGGGTCGGCTTCGCGATGTCTAGTTCCTGCTAAGGGATTGGTAATGACAAATCCGCTATCGTTGACTTCCATCAAAATTTCAGGACTAAAGCCGACTGAACGTACATCCCCTAGTTTAAAGCAGTACGAACGGGCAGAATTATTGCTAGCCGCACCCAAAGTATAAGTACCGAGTACGTTTAGGTCACCTTTTACCTCTACAGAACGAGAAATAATTGCCTTGTGTAGATCGCCTCGTTGAATCGCCGAAACCAAATCAGCAACTCTTGTTTCATACTCGTGGTTATCCCCTGCTTCTACAGTTGGGGGTGTTGCCTCATACTCTGGTTGTTCGGTTTTGGCGGAGATTGCTTCTAACAATTTTGTCGGTGAATTAATGCTGCGGATATGTACGCCTTTGTCTGTAATTCGCAGTTCAATTTCTGGTACAAAAAAGTAGAGCATTGGTTGCTTGATCGCTTTAGAATAAGCAGAATAAAAGCGAGCAATATCAAAACCAACATAACCATAAGCCGTCCAGTTTTCTACGGGTAAATGACTTAAAACTGTTTCTACTTGCTTGAGGGGGTCGTTGACTGGCTCGGAATAGGTTTCACCATAGTAGTTGCTGAAGATAGTGTCTGTTCCTACCGCTACATCAGCTAAAGGATTAGCCACAATCCGCACCTCATTTTCCCCTTCATACATCATATAATCGTTGAAAATTTCGGCGGCGATCGCATTGCGCAGCAGCATCAAAGGATCGGTTTTTCCTGGCACAAATACTTCGTGATAGGTCTGTAAATTATCGGCTAGTAAATACATGATATTTGTTAGTTGTTAGTCGAAAGTTGATTAGTTTTTAGCTGTTAGCTAACAGCTAACAGCCAATAGCTTTGGTTAAACGGCAGCTGTAGCAAGTTCTTTAGCAGACCAAGCCTCAACTCGTTCTTTAATTACCTGCATCTGGAGTCGGGTATTACGATTGAGAAATGACTCTAGTTTTTCCACTGACCATTCGCACTCCTCCACTGGCTCGAACTTTTGGATCCAAGTCATAATCGTGCCGACCTTTTGAGGTAGTTCCTCGTAAGTCCAGTAGATTTTCATCACCTTGAAAGGAAAAGCTTGCTTAACCCTTTGAGCCTCTGCCTTTTTGCCAGGCTTGTCGATGATCCGAGTCGAAACCCAGGTACGGGAAGGACGTTCACCTTCAGGAAAAGTAGTAAGTTGAAAAGTTATTTTGTTGCCATCTTTTTCTAACACTTTGGCTTCTTGATATTCAGTAAACAGTTGTGGCCAAAGCTCGATATCGTTAGTCAAATCAAAAACAGTATCGAAGTCTTTTAAAATGACGATGGTATTTTGCGTGTAACCTGGTAATTCAGACATAAGATTTATTGCTCCAAAATTGCAGTATTCCTGTTTTGCTATGTCAATGTTTAATTGATGGACTAGGGAGATTTGAGTAATGAGTAACAAGGTTTAGTGCTAGTTACTTGCTACTTGCTACCTACTACCCACTACCTACTACCTAATTACTTACTATCCCCACTGCCCGCACCCAGCTAGCGTCTAGGTCTTTGATTTTTAAGGGAAAACAGGATACATGAAACCCTGTAGGCGGTAGACGATCAAGATTTGCCAAACGCTCGATCTGAATATATTCCCGTTCCCGTCCGTAGAAGTGGGCGGGCCAAAGATGATTGCGATCGCCTGTTTGCCAAAAGTCTTCGAGCATGACTACAAAAGGACGGTCAAAGCCATAGGTATCAATGCCGATCACCTTGATTTCCTGTTTGACTAGCCATTCGGTAGCCTCGCGACTCATTCCAGGGGCATCGGAAAAGTATTCTCGTTTGCCCCAAAGCTTATCTGTACCCGTCCACAGTAGAACTATATCTAGAGGTTGTAGTTCATGCTGAGATTGCTTAAGCGCTTTTTGGATATCCTCAACAGTAATAAATTCCCCCGCTTTTTTATGGGTTAAATCTAAGCGTACTCCCGGGCGATAAAACCAATCTAAAGGCAGCTGATCTACACTACGGGCGGGTTTACCTTCACTCTCCACACCATAATGAATTGGTGCATCAATATGAGTTCCCATGTGAGTTGCTAGCGTTACCGTATCGAGGGTAATAAAAGCGCGATCGGGAAAATCTTCTACCTGTAGGCGACGAGGATCGGCTTGAGCCTGGTTTCGGGCTTCCACCTTACAGCAAAACTCTTCTGCCCCCTGATAATGATCCAAGCGTTTTACTTCTATTTTCATCGGTTCGGAAACCGAATTTTCGACTAAGACACTAAGATCTACTAGCTGCACCTTCGGTTTGCTCCTGTTTTTGCATATAGGCATCAATATGGACAACCGCTTCATCCAGAGCCAAGTTAGTATCAGTAATGCCGACAATAGGCAGAGCTAATAAAATAGCCGCGATAATTTCTTCCTTAGTTGCCCCCTCTTCCATCGCTCGTTCAACGTGAGTACCAATGCCTCTGAGTCCGCGATGAGCGGCAAAAATGCCTAAAATAATCAGTTCATTGGTTTTCATCCCCAGAGTAGAATATTCTCTTGCTGTTTTAGCTAGGTCGAAAAAGCTTTGAGCCACTTCGGGGGCTTCTTTCATCATATTTTTCATTTAATTTTCTCCTTCTTGTTCTAATTCTTGTTCTAGAATGATGTGTCCTTCTTTGGGCGATGGTGCTAAAGGGCCAGAGGCAAAAACCACGAGAATTTCTTCATCGCCAACGTTATAGATCGAGTGAGCTTTCCCTTGGGGAGTCAGCACCGCTTGACCTGCTTGGAAATTAACCTCTCCTACGCCTTCAACCACGATTTTTCCTTTACCTCGCAGTACATAAAAGCATTCTTCGCTGTGAGGATGGGCATGATTTAAAACTTTGCCGCCGACGGGGACGGTAGCCGTACCCATAATCATCTTGGTTGAACCGACGCTGGTGGGAGAGATCAGGACGTGAATTTCGCCGCCTCGGTCTTCGATAGTTGCAACGTCCTCTGGCCCCATTGCTAGTTTTTGAGCTGGTTTTTGATTTGTTGTTGTTGTCATAATTGGTAGGGGCGAACGGCCGTTCGCCCGTACAGAATAGTTGATAGATAACCAGTACGGAATAATTGGTAATTAATTCTTTGAGTCAACTAACTGATGAGCTTTAAGCAAAGATTTACGATGAATTTTTCCTGTAGAAGTGCGGGGTAGCTGGTCTAAAAAGTGGATGGTTTTAGGCGCTTTAAAGTGAGGTAAATGATTGCGGACAAATTTACGCAAGCTTTCTTTTAACTGCCTGGACTTGGCAAAACCCGACTTAAGACTGATATAAGCAACTACTTGAGTAAGATCTTGACCACCATCTGATTCAGGAACGATCGCCGCTTCTAAAACAGCATTGTGCTGTAATAACACGTCTTCAACTTCAAACGGAGATATCCACTTGCCGCTAACTTTGAACAAGTCATCCTGGCGTCCCATAAAGAAAAAATAACCATCTTCATCGCAGAGATATTTATCTCCTGTCCGCATCGCATTTCCATAGATCGCGTTCCTCGTTTCGCGATGGCGATTCCAATATTGCAGCATCAAACTTGCTCCTTCTACTTGAAGATTGCCAATCTCACCATGGGGAAGGTCGACACCGCGATCGTCAACGATGCGAACGTCATAACCAGAGACTGGTTTACCGCAACTTCCTGGACGGCATTCTCCCGCACGATTAGACAAGAAGATGTGCAAAAATTCGCTAGTGCCAATACCCTCACAAATTTCTAGATTGAAGTTAGTTTGCCACTTACGCCATATGCTTGTGGGTAGTTGTTCCGCTGCTGAGATACAGAGTCTTAAAGAACTGGTATTTAAAGGAGCGATTTCTTGCACCGCCCAAATCCCTGAATAAATTGCGGGAATAGCAAATAAAACCGTTGGCTGATAGCGATTAAGATCGGCAATAATCTCAAAAACGTTATTGGCATCAGTTAATACTGAAGCTGCACCAACCGCCATGGGCATATAAAGGGTATTTCCCAAACCATAGGCAAAGGGCATCTTAGCAACTGAATAAATAATGTCGTCTTGATGTAGCCCCACAGTTGATTGAGCATATTCTTGAGCGCAGACTGCCATGCTGCGATGAAGATGAACTACACCTTTGGGTTTACCCGTACTGCCAGAAGTATAGAGCCAAAATGCAGGTTCGTCGGGAGAGGTACAGGCTGGAGTAGGTACGCTCTTAATTTGCCCTAATTGTTGCTTGAATGGGTTTTCCCCATCTGCCAAAATGACCTGACGCAAGAACTCGGAATCATCAAGAGATAGTTGAGCTTGCCATTCTTGGTTAGTGATCAGAATCTTAGCCCGACAATCTTGCAAAATATATTCAATGTCTTCAACACTACAAGCGGTGTTGATCGGCACGGGAATTGCACCCATCCAAATTGCACCCCAGAAAGCAAAGACAAACTCTGGACTATCGGGGAGCAAAATAGCAATGCGGTTTTCCCGTTCTAAACCCAGTTTGGATAGTAATCCTGCTGCATGACCGACTTCCTCGTTGACCTTGCGATAACTGTAAACTTCATCTTGATAGTAAAAGGCAATTCGTTCGCCATCTTCTCGATCAAGATTGGCTTTGAGAAAGTAAGCCGCAATATTAAAAATATCGGGTAGTTGTTTATACGATATATTCATGGCTTCATGGCTCTTTTTTCTAGAAATATTCAGCAAGCAATTACGTTAACCAACACGTAGTCATTACAACTCGACCAGCTAGCGTTCCAAGTGGTGTAACCTAATTTATTCGCTTGAGACTCAGCCTTACCGTAAAGCTTGACGCTCAACTGAAAATCGGCAACAATCGCTTCTATTTCGTGCCAGTCAATACCGGCTAGTCCAGTTCCTAGAGCTTTTCCTACCGCTTCTTTGGTGGCAAAACAGACGGCAAACCTTTGATAAGGATTTTTTGCCTCTTGAGAGCGATCGATCTCGTCTAGGGTAAATAACAGGTTTAAAGTTTCTCGGTCGTACCGATCGATCAACTGGGTAATGCGCTCAACAGAAGCAATGTCGATTCCAATTCCCATGCCCATTTTTTCAGTAGAAGCGATAGAAGAACCAGGGGAAAGCTTCACTACTTGATTTCGATTGCGGTTAGCTTTTAAGTAGGTATTCTTATTTCGGTGGAACAGGGTTCGCGGTTTGAGGCATTGTTGAGGTTGAAGTTTCAGCATAGTTATTTTCATCGTAATTATTTTGAGCGGAACTGGAGTCGGCAACAGCTTGAGCGATTTTTTGGCTAACTTCAGCTAGGGTCATGTCTTGGCGAGATTCTAGTTTGATATTGATACCTAGGCGTCGTTTTAGTCCTAAAGAAATATCGACGGTTTCGGTAGAATCTAGTTGTAAATCTTGCCGAATTGAAGCTGTAGGGGTAAGTTCTTCGGCAGAAAAGCCCAAATCTATAAGAACGTCTTGGAGTGCGGGATCGATCATTTATTAACCTCTTACTGATTACTGATTACTGATTACTGATTACTAATTACTAATTACTAATTACAAAGGAAGCATTAACTCCTTCGCGAGCGCGGGAATTAACTAACGTCCGAGAAACGGAGCCAGATTGAGCTTGGGTAACAAAATTTAGTTGGCAATCTTCGTCGGGATTGACTGACTGCATGACTGGCAATGTGCCTGTTTCCATTGCCATCAGACTACAGGCGACTTCGGTAGTGCAGCTAGCACCGTAAAGATGACCAAACAAAGATTTAGGTACAGTTACAGGTACATTAGCGGCGGTTTCGCCAAAGACGGCATCGATCGCTTCTGACTCCAGGCGATCGCCCGATCGGGTGCCGCAGCCTTCAGCAAAGACTACATCAATGTCTGAGGGCGACAAGTTAGCGTCTTTTAGAGCTTTGTTCATCGCTCTTTTGAGTTGAATTCCTTCATTGGGAAGGATATCAGTGGTCATGCTACCTGAAGTAATTTCGCCATAAATCTTCGCCCCACGGGCTAGAGCGTGTTCTTCTGACTCTAGAACTAAGACGGTGCTGCCTTCTCCCAGGACAATACCCGATCGCTCTCGATCGAAAGGCTGATAAGCCCGATCGGGATCGCTAGCGGCACTAATTTCACCAGTTTCGTAGTAGCAAACCATGCCAAAGCGAGTAATCGGCGCTTCTGAACCGCCTGTGAGAACGACATCATTGTGTCCCTGCTGAATTGACTTGACCCCAAAGTATAGACCGCTAGCACCACTAGCGCGATCGCAAACGAAGCTTTTGCTGTAGCCACGAATACCATAGCGAATCGTCACGTAACCCTGAGCAGCAGTGGGAAACCAGGCTGTAGCCTGCCACGGATTGACCAGAGTTGCGCCGTCATTATACAGTTCGTGAAAACCCCGTTCGCAGATATCCCAACCGCCAGCATTATTGCCAAACCAAACCCCGACACGATAAGAATCTTCTGCTTCTAGATCGAGATTGGCGTCGGCTAAAGCTAAGTCACTGGCTGCCAAGGCGTAGTGGGTAAAGCGATCTGTTTTAACTATCAAACGCCGAGGAATAAAGTCCCCTGGCTGAAAGTCAGAAATTGCTCCTGCTACTTTAGTCGGAAACTCGGTTGTATCAAAGCGATCGATCGCTTTAATTGCTGATTTTCCCTCGGTCATGTTTTGCCAAAATTCATCTTTACCAATCCCTGATGGATTAACAATGCCGATTCCTGTAACTACTACCCGTTTCGTATGTGTCATCTTTGTCCTAATAAACTATTAATTTGATTCCTTTTAAGCCGCAGCCGTCACTTCGGGTTTAACCTTGCGCAAAACTGCCGCTGAGTGAATGCCACCAAAACCCGAAGCAGTTAACATGGCAGTATTTACTTCTTGTTCTCTGGCAACATTAGGAACGTAGTCAAGGTCGCAAGTGGGATCGGCAAATTCGTAATTAGCAGTAGGATGTATCATCGAAAGTTCGATCGCGCCCAAGGTGGCAACCACCCCGACTAAGCTAGCCGAAGAAAGAGAATGTCCGATCATCGATTTGGTTGAACTAATCGGCACTCGATACGCTTTGTCCCCTAATACGGTTTTATAGGCATTAGTCTCAAAAACATCATTCTGCGGTGTCGAGCTACCGTGAGCGTTGATATAATCTAATTCTTCTGGGTCAACTTTCCCTGACTCTAAAACCCTCTGAACAACTGCTGCCATGGGTATACCGTGGTCGGGTAAATCCGTCATGTGGAAAGCATTACTGACGCTAGAGTAACTAACTACCTCGGCGTAAATATGCGCTCCTCGGGCGAGGGCGTGTTCTAATTCTTCTAAGACTAAAACCGCAGCCGCTTCACCAATGACAAATCCCGCTCGTTTGGCATCAAAAGGACGAGAGGCTTTTTCGGGTTCGCAATCGGCAACGGACAGAGAGCCGATTACATCCAAAGTAGCGTAAGTCAAGCTGGTCAAAGGGGCTTCAGTTGCTCCTGCCATCATCACAGACATTTCTCCAGACTGAATTAGTTCAAAGCTTAATCCCAGTGCATCTAGTCCTGCGGTGCAGCCAGTAGAAAGAGAAGTGCAGTGACCCTGAAAACCATACTTGCGTGCCAACAACGCCGCAGAATAATTAAACATACCTGCGTTATAAAAGTTTTCTCCCGTTTCGACGTAGCTAATTTCTTCTGTACCCCTATTGGTACACTGCTCGTAAATCTTTTGGATATAGGGTGTACCGCCAATTGCCGAAGAAAAAATTGTCCCCAGGGTTTCTGGGTTTTCTTGCTCTAAATCAATGCCCGAATCTTGCCAGGCGATCGTCCCCGCACATACGCCGAACTGAACCACTCGGTCTTGTTCTAATAGATGTTCAAATTCTGCTCCCGAAGTATGTTGGGATAAATCAAAATCCAAAACTCGACATAAGACATTACTTTTAATGCCCATTGCTGTCATTTCGGGGTCGGCGGTTAAAAATGACTCTCCTTGGATAGCATTTTTCCAAAACTGTTCTTTACCTATACCTAAAGGAGCGATCACCCCAATACCTGTAATTACTACTCGTTTCATGGTTGTTTTAAGATGAAAGATAATTAGATTGAAGCTAAAAGCTAAAAGCTATTTCAGATCAAGCAGCGATTGAGTCTCGTAGCCTGGCTGATTCAATCAGTTGTACGATACAGTTGCGCGAGTGGATTGAGCGAAAATGTAAGCCATGAATTCCTTCAATAGCTTGAATTCCAGCGATTAGCTCCAAATTAAACTGAAAACTGGCAGATTTATGCTGAGCGACCCTAGTAAACAACCAGTTAGGAATGTTTGCACCAGCGAATTGACTCAATAAATTTAATTCTCTGGCGCTTTTGAATGGATACATAGCAGCAAGAAAATGCGCCTTATGGTGTAAATCTCTTTTGACTGCTTCTGCCATCCAACGTTGCAAAGACTCTAGATCGAAAGTTGCCTGTAATTGAACAAACTTAGCTCCCGCTACTATTTTGGCTTCAAGATTATCCAAACTAGCGGCTAGATCTTGGGGTTGAACCTGAGTAAAAGCAACAGTTCCAACAAAAAATTCAGGGTTGAACATAATTTTGTCGCCATTAAACATCCGCCCGTTAACCGTTAAATTATTAATAGCCGCGATCGCCTCAATCGTACTCATGTCCTGAGCATCTTGGGCTTGTGGATCGCTACCCATCGAACAGGGATAACCGCCAACAACAACCAAATTCCGAATTCCTAAAGCCGCTAGACCTAGAAGATCGCTTTGCAAGGCAATACGGTTACGGTGTCTCAGGGTCATCTGTACTATTGGTTCTATACCTGCGTGCCAAACAAACTGAGCAGCGATTAAATTCGATAACCGAGCTTGCGCCAGAGCATTATCGTTGACTTGGATTACGTCAACATCAGCTTTGAGCCGATCGGCGATCGCCATTAAGGGACGCATATTATGATGACGGGGAGGTGTTAGTTCGGCAGATAAGACAAAATGACCAGCGGCTAACAATGTTTGTAGGCGACATGAAACAGTCATGAGATAAACCTAGATAAACCTAATTGTTGAATGGTTGCAATAACTCGATCTCGATTTTGTTTGTAGTTCTATTCTTGTTTTCTGGTTTCAGACTTGGGTTTTCCTGTTTGCTATCTCTTAGATTAATCTTTTATTTTGAGGCGTGAGTAGAAATAAAGTACGAACTTTGTTGAAACTATGTTGATTTTTTGTATGAATAAAATTATCAATTGTTATGTTTTTAAAAGTGATTTTAAAGCTAAATATTTTTTTTTACTTAAAATTTCTCAGGCAAAATAAACTCAAACAAAACTTACACTTAAGATAATCAAAAAACATTTGATTTTTGAGCTTTGTTGAGACTAGAACTAGATTGGATAATGTTAAATTAAAAATTCAAGCCTATAATACTACCGATATTTTACGAAAAACTAATCGTTTATCGAGGCGCGATCGCTTGTTTAATAGGCTTTGACATCTAGTATCAATACATTTCACTAGACTATGTACAGCTATGAAGATTGTGTTTAAAGCTAATAAAACTAATACCGCAATAGAAATTCGTCAGCCTTATCAACGCTCAAGTAAAAGGCTAAGTAATAAATTGAATTCGGGGACTTGTATTAAGAGTAAGACTACTAAATCCTTAAGACCAGCTTTTTCAGTACCAAGAAACAAGTTGCCGAAACAGACTTTAATTCCCGAAGCTAGTTTTCTGACAAAAGAAACACTACCTAAGCGAGCAACACCAACAATTGTTACTTATCCAGTTCCTGGGCAAAATACAGTTAATCAGATTTCCTATGTTGAACCCGACCGAAATACTAACAAAGGACTGGTTTGGATCAATCAAGCACAATATTTTGAAAATGTACCGCCCAATGTTTGGAATTTTTGCCTGGGCAATTATTGTGTTTGCCAAAAATGGCTGGCGATGAGAGAAGGAAGCACTTTAGATCATCAAAGCATTCAGGATTATCAACGTTTGGTAATGTTGATTAGCGAAACTATCGATTTAATGAACAATGTCGATTCACAACTTGTAAGTAATTAGTTATCTTAGTTATCTCGATCGAGAATTTAAATTATGAGTGGAATAGCGTGGGTATTTCCAGGGCAAGGCTCTCAAAAATTAGGCATGGGAGCAGACTTAATTAATATTCCTCTTGCTCAAAACCGATTTAAACAAGCTCAAGACATTTTGGGTTGGGATGTAAGAGAAATATGTCTTAGTAGAGAATTAGAACTATCTCAGACACTTTATACACAGCCTTGCCTATATGTTGTCTCATCTATTTTGGCAGACTTAATGAAAGATGCAGAATTTAGCCCCTCGATAGTTGCCGGTCATAGTTTGGGGGAGTATGCCGCTCTTTATACGGCAGAAGTTATTAGCTTTGAAGTGGGTTTAAATTTGGTCAAGCGTCGAGCGGAACTGATGACCAGTGCGCCTCAAGGTATGATGGTAGCGTTGATTGGATTTAATCGCGATCGCCTTGAGCAGCTAATTTTACAAACTCCAGATGTAGTCATAGCCAATGACAATCACAATAGTCAGATCGTCATTTCTGGTACGTCAGAAGGAGTGAATACCGTATTAAACAACGTCAGAGTTAGACGCACTGTACCACTCAAGGTTAGTGGGGCTTTTCATTCACCATTAATGGCAGAAGTATCTTCGGAGTTTGAGCAAATTTTACAAGCAGTTACTTTTAAAGCGGGTCGAGTGCCAGTCATGTCTAACGTCGAACCATTCCCCGCAACTGAAGCCTCAATTTTAAAAAATCGTCTCATGAGACAAATGACTGGTGGGGTTCGATGGCGCGAAATTGTCGAGCAATTATCAATTGAAGGTGTCGAAAAAGTGATTGAAATTGGGCCAGGTTTAGTTTTGACCAATTTAATTCAACGTATATATCCCGCTCTGGAATTGGAAA
>JBJOPG010000100.1:0-15014 GCA_046050865.1 Cyanobacteriota bacterium | reverse complement strand
TTTTGCCCCCAGATTGATCTCATTAAGGGTGTAGTGACTATCCCGCTCTTGAGTTACGGCGGTTTTACCAATATGATAGCTAGCGTCTGATTCTTGCTGAAGGCGAGTATGATCCACTCTGGAGTTGCCTTGGACAAAGACTTCTGTTACGGCGTTGGTAAAGTATTCTCCTGTGCCGAGATATTCTTCGATCAGAGTGATATTAGAACCTGTTTCTGCCACCACCAAGGTACGAGGTTGCGTAAAGCTAGCTTCTTGTTCGCTGTTGGTAATAAAGATCAGATGTATCGGCGTTTCAACTACAACGTTTTTATTGATCCAAACTACCGCCACATCATCACCCCCAGCGGTATTTAATGCAGTAAAAGCATCAGCGCCTGGTTGCTGGGCAAAATATTTGGCAACATCGTAGTGATCTGGCAAGTTGCTTAAACTGCCAACATACATTCCTTGAGGCAATCCAGCTAGGTTAGATAATTCGTCGTTGTAAATCCCATTAACAAACACCAAACGGCTATTTTCCTTTTCTAGTAAGGGCGTTTCCAATTTAGGTAGGGGCGCTTCGCGAAGCGCCCCTACGGGGGTGACGAATTTACCTGCGGTTAAAGACGATAAATCAATAAAACGCCAATCTTCATCCTTCCTAGTCGGCACTGACAAATGAGATAACCAGCTTTTAGATTGCTGGCGAATATCTTTTAACCATTGAGGTGCAGTTTGATTTACCTGACACTGTTGCAATAAAGCCGTAAAGAAAATATCCTCCACCACCCCATTTTCATGGATCTGGGGAATAGTTGCCAAGGGAATTTGTACCGCCATTAAACTCCTACCCCCACCGTGGATTTGTCACCAGATTTATCGTCGAGGAAATCGTAACCGCGAGACTCAAGTTCTAGGGCTAATTCTTTACCACCACTAGTAACAATCTTGCCTTCCTGCATAACATGAATAAAATCAGGCTCGATGTAATCTAGTAAACGTTGGTAGTGAGTAATCACCAACAAAGATTTTTCAGGAGTTCTCAGCTGATTTACCCCATCAGAAACAATTCTTAGGGCATCAATATCTAAACCAGAATCGATCTCATCCAGGATAGTCAAAGTAGGATCTAACAATGCCATCTGGAGAATTTCGTTGCGTTTTTTCTCTCCCCCAGAAAAACCCTCATTCAGACTACGCTCTAAAAAGCTAGACTTCATTTTGACAACTTCTAACTTCTCTTCAATCAAGTCTTCAAAATCAAAAGTATCAATCTCTTCCAATCCCTGAAACTTCCGTTTAGCGTTATATGCCACCCGCATAAAGTCGAGATTACTTACCCCTGGAATTGCCAAAGGATACTGGAAGGCTAAAAATATACCGCTGTTAGCTCTTTCATTGGGTTCCAAATCAACGACATCCTTGCCCTGATAAATAATTTCTCCACCAGTAACTTCATAGTCTGGATGTCCCGCAATAATTTTCGAGAGGGTGCTTTTCCCTGAGCCGTTACGCCCCATAATTGCATGGACTTCTCCAGCTTTAATCTCTACTGATAAAATCGTTTCACTCATTGTTTGCTAGATAAACAATTGATAACTGTGGGCTTTAATATTCTCAGGCAGAAGATATACGCTGAAAAGAACTATAAATTAGATTACGGATTAAAACAACGTTTTTGTTGTTTAAGTTTATTGTAGACTACATCGACCATCGACCTGTTGTCAAAGTTGCGATAAATTTAGGTTTTTTGGTGAGGCGATCGCCAAAGGCGTGGCGAAGGTGATCACATTAATCAACGCTCAATATGCAGTAGACACGATTTTACTAAAAGTAGAATATCTTGAACTAAATGTGTGACGCTAGAAAGTCTCTGGATAATGCGCCAAAAAGAATAATATACGGAACAATTCCAGATAACGCCCCATATAAGGTGAATATCAAGAGTAATTCTGAATAACATGACCTATTAGGGTAGATACACAGAAATTTTCCGTATGGTAAATAGCTAGACTTGCAATCCGTCTTCTCAAAAAGGGTAACCTAAGCGTTGTTAGTCTGTAAGCAGGGTACAGGAAAATAATGTTATTAGAAGTGATTGGATCATTTGTAGCTGGGTTATTTCATCAATTAGGTCAAAAAACAGGCGGTGTTCTTACTGGTCACAAACAAAAACGTGTAAGAACTACTGCTACTCAACCCATTCTTGATCCAGAGCCAACTGATCTTGAAATCTGGAATATAGTTACTTCTTACGGAAAATATAGTGACGTTTGGACAATTTATAGAGCTAGTGGATTATTAGAGGCTATTAAAGCCAGAGATGAGCGAACTGAATTTGATCAAAAAATGTCTAATATCAAAGATTCAGAACATTTATCAAAAATATTGGAGTCTCAAGAAACTCCTAACAGGCAAGTTACAAGAAAAATTATCATAAAAACAGTATCACAAAAGCCAAATAGTGAAGCGATAGAAGTTCAGTCAAAAAACATCTTAGATATCTCTTCAGATGTATCAGACAAATTAGATGATTTAGATCTCGCATTTGTAAGAGGATTAGCCTCTTACTTTGAATATATGCCTGATAAAATTCGCCATTATCGACGTGATCACGGTGCTTCAGAGGAAGAGGCTGAGGCAATTGCAAATTACTATGAAAAAACTGCTAAGGTCATTAAATGTGTTCAGACTAAAAGAGATTTAAAAGAGCTTTTTAAGCATCTTAAAAATCTCAAAAGTAAAGTTGAACGGTATAAACATGAAAGTTACAAATATCGTTGGTCAACAGGCCTCAAAAAGGAAGTCATCGAAAAATTGGAAAAAATACTTTGATTAGGATCTCATCATATTAAGAGTCAAGTTGGTGAGGATGCGATTGGCTTCGGCACGCCTTTGGCGATTGGACAACCTCCACGTTCCGCGATCGCCATCAAAAAATAGGCATCCAGCACCCATAATTTTTTTAGTAGATTTGCTAAATACTTCTAGTTAATAAGTAGGATAGATATTTCGGGTGAGGCGATCGCGAAGCATAGGGGAAGCCTAATCGCATTAATAAACACTCAATATGCAGTAAGCACGATTTCAACAAAGGTAGTGTATCTTAAATCAAGCGATCGCTGATCTGTCGATTGAGTAGAACAGAATGAAGCCAAGCATCAATAAATCTATTACCAGTTCCAGTGAATAAAGTTTTTGTTGATAGTTTTTGGCTAATTCAGCTAAAATACGGAGCAGCCGACCTAGCTGTAACCCAGTTATCACCATCAGTTTTTCGAGATATTGAGTATGTTGCGCATCACCGAAATCAAGCTCCCTCTCGATCATCCAGAAGCTGCACTGAAAACGGCTATTCTTCTGAAACTGCGTATTCAAGCTCCAGAATTAATTAGCTATTCAATTTTCAAACGTAGCTATGATGCCCGCCAAAAGAGTGAAATTCGCTTGGTCTATATCGTGGATGTGGAAACCACCAAGGATAAGCATTTACTGAAACAATTCCAGAAAGATCCGCAGGTGCGGACTACGCCAGATATGAGTTATCGATCGGTAGCTCAAGCTCCCCACAATTTGGAACACCGTCCGATCGTGATTGGGGCTGGCCCTTGTGGTTTGTTTGCAGCTTTACTGTTGTCGCAGATGGGCTTTCGACCAATTATTTTAGAACGGGGGAAGCCAGTACGCGATCGCACCGCCGATACTTTTGGTTTTTGGAAAAAGAGGCTGGAATTTAACCCAGAATCTAATGCTCAGTTTGGTGAAGGTGGGGCGGGGACATTCTCTGATGGCAAGCTCTACAGTCAGGTGAAAGATCCGCAGCATTATGGGCGCAAGGTGTTGACTGAGTTTGTCAAGGCTGGTGCTTCCCCAGAAATTTTATACATCAATAAACCCCATATTGGAACTTTCAAGCTAGTGGGCATTGTCCAAAACTTCCGCGCCCAGATTGAAGCTTTAGGGGGCGAATTTCGCTTTCAAAGCAGGGTGATGGATCTGGATATTACCGATGGCAAAGTGCGAGGTTTAACTTTAGCCAGTGGGGAATATCTGCGTAGCGATCATGTGGTGTTAGCCGTGGGACACAGCGCCCGTGATACTTTTCAAATGTTGTTTGATCGGGGCGTGTACATCGAGGCTAAACCCTTCTCCATCGGCTTTCGGATTGAACATCCCCAAACCATGATTGATACCTGTCGATTTGGGGAGCAAGCGGGTCACAAGGTTTTGGGTGCAGCGGATTACAAGCTAGTGCATCATTGTCAAAACGGTCGATCAGTCTATAGTTTTTGTATGTGTCCAGGGGGCTTGGTGGTGGCGGCGACCTCGGAGCAGGGGCGAGTGGTGACCAATGGCATGAGCCAATATTCTCGCAATGAACGAAATGCTAATAGTGGAATTGTGGTGGGGATTTCACCGACTGATTATCCTGGGCATCCTTTGGCGGGAATTGCTTTACAGCGTCGCTTGGAAGAACGGGCTTTTGAGTTGGGCGGTAATAACTATGAAGCACCAGGGCAATTAGTGGGAGATTTTCTGGCTGCTCGATCTTCCACTGCTTTAGGGACGGTCAAACCTTCTTATACGCCAGGGGTGCGTTTGGGGGATTTGAGTTTGAGTTTGCCAGACTATGCGATCGCCGCGATTCGGGAAGCTTTACCGGCTTTTGATAAGCAAATTAAGGGTTTTGCCATGGCTGATGCGGTGTTGACGGGGGTGGAGACGCGGACTTCTTCGCCGATTCGGATTAAGCGCAATGAACATTATCAGAGCTTGAATACCGTTGGTTTGTATCCAGCGGGGGAAGGTGCAGGGTATGCAGGGGGAATTTTGTCGGCGGGGATTGATGGGATTAGGGTCGCCGAAGCAGTGGCTTTAAGTGCGATCGCTGATCTGTAGATTGGAAGAACAAAGTGAAACCAAACTATCAATGATTACTGAATCGGGTTATGGACGGTGACAAGTTTTGTGCCGTCGGGGAACGTGGCTTCCACTTGAACATCATGGATCATTTCGGGAATGCCCGTCATGACATCATCTCTACTTAAAATAGTTTTGCCATAACTCATCAGTTCGGCAACGGTTCTACCTTCCCTGGCACCTTCTAAAATAGCAGCGGAAATATAGGCGATCGCTTCAGGATAGTTTAATTTCAAACCTCTATTTTTGCGTCTTTCCGCCAAGAGTCCCACGGTAAAGATCGTTAGTTTATCCTGTTCTTGAGGTGATAGTTGCATGTAATATTTTGTTTAACTCAATCAGTAAGATCAAGATTTTAAATCTTAATCACAATCTAGTAATTAATAATTCTAAATTCTAAGATTTCTCCGCTTCAGATGGTTGTTTATTTTTATTGCATCTTTCTTAAGATTAGATAGCAAGTTTAGGATTTTCTTTAATTGACTTTATATCACTTCATGACCTTAAGCTTAAAAGTAATTGAGTAATTGACCTTAATCGCTTGATATATATCATCTAACAGAACATTGGATGTTTAAGATGAATTATTCGTTTTGTATATTTGATTGCTTTTTTTTTGGTATTGCAGAGTACAATTTCTTCTCATGTAGAAATACTTTGAATTATCAAGTAGTTCTAGTTTGGGTAATCAAGGTTAGTCAACTAATTAAAAGAATTAATAAATAGTAAAGAACATCATGTCAGATTTCGGAAGACGTAAATTTATCCTCTATGGCTCAACTGGAGTACTAGCGAGCTTGCTGTTAAAGGGCTGTGCTCCTGGTGGCGGTGACAAGACCGAGGCTCCAGCAACTCCTGATACTGGGGCTGAACCTACTACTACTACGGAAAGCAAAGAGGCTAGTAAAGACGGCATTAAAGTAGGAATCCTTCATTCCTTGAGTGGAACCATGGCGATTAGTGAAACCACTGTCGTCGATGCGGAGATGCTGGCCATTGATGAAATTAATGCAGCGGGCGGGGTACTAGGGAAACAAATTGTCCCAGTGCAGGAGGATGGTGCTTCCGACTGGCCTACCTTTGCTGAAAAAGCAGCAAAACTAATCGACCAAGATAAAGTAGTGACGGTCTTTGGTTGCTGGACTTCTGCTAGTCGCAAGGCGGTATTACCTGTTTTTGAGTCTAAGAATCATATGCTCTGGTATCCTGTGCAATATGAGGGACAGGAATGCTCAAAAAATGTCTTTTATACAGGAGCTGCCCCTAACCAACAAATTGAACCAGCAGTGGACTGGTTGTTGAAAAATAAGGGCAAAGAATTTTTCCTAGTTGGTTCAGATTATGTCTTCCCCCGTACCGCAAATACAATTATCAAAGAGCAGCTAAAAGTTAAGGGAGGTAAAGTTTCAGGAGAAGATTATTTGCCTTTGGGAGATACAGAAGTTACGCCAATTATTGCCAAAATCAAAGCTGCCTTGCCTAATGGTGGGGTAATCTTTAACAGTCTTAATGGTGATAGTAACGTTTCCTTTTTCAAACAAATGCAGGGGGCGGGATTAACTCCAGATAAGTATCCCGTAATGTCGGTAAGTGTCGCCGAAGAAGAAGTTAAGCAAATTGGCCCTGAGTATCTCAAAGGTCATTATGCTTCCTGGAATTATTTTCAAACGGTAGAAAGCCCTGCTAACGATAAGTTTGTTAAAGCTTTCAAGGCTAAATATGGTGAAGATCGTGTCACTAACGATCCCATGGAAGCTGCTTACATCATGGTTTACCTCTGGAAACAGGCAGTAGAGAAAGCGGGCACTACAGATTTAGAGCCGGTGCGAAAAGCAGCGATAGGTCAAGCAATGGACGCTCCCGAAGGCAAAGTAACCATGCAGGCAAATCACCATATTTCTAAGACAGTGCGGATCGGGGAAATAAGAGATGATGGTCTGTTTGATATTGTTTGGTCTACGGAAGGCCCTCTAGACCCAATTCCTTGGAATCAATATGTCAAGGAGACTAAAGGTTTTGCCTGTGACTGGACAGATCCAGCTAAAGGTGGCAAGTACAAAGCATAATAAGCTATAAGCTATAAGTAGCGCGTCTAGTAGAGTTCGTAGGATGGGTAGAGCGATCTCGAAACCCATCAATTTTTATTAATATCTATCCAAGAGAATGTGTCTACATTATTAGAAGGTCTATTTAACGGTCTGAGTATTGGCTCTGTGTTGCTGATTGCGGCTTTGGGCTTGGCGATTGTCTTTGGGCTAATGGGGGTGATCAACCTCGCCCACGGTGAATTGATGATGTTGGGGGCTTATGCCACCTTTGTCGTGCAAAATATTTTTAAACCCTTGGGAGAGCCTTGGTTTAGCCTATATATTATCGTGGCAATTCCCGTGGCTTTTATAATCTCGGCAATCATGGGACTGATCCTGGAGCGGGGAGCGATTCGCTTTCTTTATGGCAGACCATTAGAAACTCTGTTGGCGACCTGGGGCGTAAGTTTGATTTTGCAGCAGTTGGTCAGGAGTGTTAGCTGGCTCTTGTTTATGGCGATCGCCATTTTTTGTTTGTTGTTTTTCGGTGGAATGTGGCTTATTAAACAGCGTGCCGACTGGTCGAGGATGAAAAATAAAGCGATCGCCTTGCTATTACCTTTGGCTAGTGGAGTGGCGATCGCTTTTTACTATCTCCTCAATAAAAATACTGCTCTAACTAAAGCTTGGTTTAGTGCCAGAAACGTTGATGTCACTGCTCCTGCCTGGTTGCGGGGCGGAACAGATGCCTTGGGTTTTCAAATTCCATATGTGCGCTTGTTTATCATTGCCTTGACCCTGCTCTGTATGCTCGGGGTTTACTGGTTCTTGCACCGTTCTACCTGGGGGTTGAAAATTCGTGCTGTCACCCAAAATCGGACAATGAGTTCCTGCTTGGGTATCCCGACGGATAAGGTAGATGCTTTGACTTTTGCCCTTGGTTCAGGATTAGCAGGAATTGCTGGCTGTGCCGTTAGTTTGCTCGGTTCGGTAGGCCCCAACACGGGACAAAACTATATTGTTGATACTTTTATGGTGGTAGTGGTCGGTGGGGTAGGCAACCTCTTGGGAACTGCGATCGCTGCTATGGGGATTGGGATTCTTAATTATCTGATCGGCTCAGGAACTTTAGCTTTAATCCTCACTAATATGAAAGCTCCTCAATCTGTATTAGACCTTTGCTTCTTCTTTGCTACTAGTAGCATGGCAAAAGTACTGGTATTCGCCCTCATTATTACCTTCTTGCAGATTAAGCCGGCGGGATTATTCCCCCAAAAAGGTAGAACAGCGGAACTCTAATAGATCTCTTATAAGAAGTAAAAGATTAATTTCTTTCCCCTTTCCCCTTTCCCCAATCTTCACAAATCCATGAGCGCTTAATGTCAGTTAATTAATCTTGAACCATGAGCAATGAAACAGGTATTCAAATAAAACAAAAAAAGCGCCGTAATCAATTAATTGAGACTAGTGCGATCGCTGCTTTGATAGTTATCCTGGCGGTAATTTTACCCAGCATAATACCAGCTTTTCGTTTGCGGCTGATTGGTCGATTTTTATCTCTGGCAATTGTTGCCTTGGGAATTGACCTGATCTGGGGCTACACAGGATTATTAAGCTTAGGTCACGGGATCTTTTTTGCCTTAGGGGGCTATGCTTTGGCGATGCACCTCAACTTGCAAATACCAAATGGTGAACTCCCAGAATTTCTTACCCTGTATGGCGTGAAAGAATTACCCTGGATTTGGCAGCCTTTTTATTCTTTCCCTTTTACCCTCTTAGCCTTGGTAATTATTCCAGGAATTGTCGCTGGCTTAATCGGTTATTTAGTATTTCGCAATCGCATTAAAGGGGTCTATTTTTCGATTTTAACCCAGGCTGCTCTGTTGGTTTTTTACAACTTTTTTAATGGTCAGCAGGAATTAATTAATGGTACTAACGGCTTAAAAACTGATACTGAGAAAATCTTTGGAGTCTTGGCAAGCTCTGCCCCTGCCCAGCGTTCTTTTTATATTATTACTGTAATCTGCCTGGTGTTAACTTATCTACTTTGCCGTTGGCTGACTAGTGGACGTTTTGGTCGTCTTTTACGGGCAATTCGGGATGATGAAACTAGGGTCAGGTTTTCAGGCTATAACCCTACGGGATATAAGGTTTTGGTCTTTGCCATTTCTGGAGCGATCGCCGGTATTGCAGGAGCATTATATACCGTGCAAACAGGCATTATTAACCCCAGTATTATGCAGGTAGCTTTCTCCATTGAAATGGTAATTTGGGTTGCCGTGGGTGGCAGAGGTACTTTAATTGGGGCAATTTTAGGTACAATGCTAGTCCGCCTTGCTCAGACCTTTTTGAGTGAAAGTTTTCCCGAAATTTGGTTGTTTTTTCAGGGGGCATTATTCTTAATTGTGGTGACAGTTTTACCTGATGGCATTATTGGCTGGTTTAACCAGAATGGCTTGGACAAACTGCGATCGCTTTTGGGACGACCACCTCAAGTAGTTACTTATCCCAGTTTGATGGAAGATCCCGAAGTGCAGCAAGAACGACAGGAAACGGAGAGGAATAGGTAGTGGGTAGTAGGTAGTAGGTAGTAGGTAGTAGGTAAAAAATTGATCTGTAGAGATTAAACAACCATGTTAAGCAGCGATCTCTCTCAAGTAGTGTCAGATAGATCTCTAAGCTTTATGCAAGGCATTGAAGAGTTAACTAAACGCGATCGCGACTTGGCGAAAATCATCGATCTTTATGGTTATCCGCCTCAGTGGCAAAGAGAACCAGGATTCCCTACTTTAATCAGGATTATTTTAGAGCAGCAGGTTTCCTATGCCTCAGCTCAAGCTACTTTTAAACGTCTTAACGCAGCAGTAGATCATTTATGTCCAGCCAGCTTTTTAGTTTTAGATGATCTGGAACTAAAAACTATTGGGTTCAGTCGCCAGAAAACCAACTATAGTCGTATCTTGGCTCAAGCGTTAATTGATCGCACTTTGGATTTAGCAAGTCTAGAAGAATTGCCTGACTTAGAAATAAGAAAAAAGTTGACGGCGATTAAAGGTATTGGTAATTGGACGGTCGATATTTACTTGATGATGGCTTTACAACGTCAGGATGTATTTCCCAGTCGAGATTTAGCTGTGGCGATCGCCGTTCAAGAAATCAAAGATTTACCCACTCGTCCCCCAGCAGCAGAATTAGAAACCATTGCGCAAGCTTGGAAACCCTATCGAGCGATCGCTACTAAAATTCTCTGGCACTATTATCTCAATCGTAAATCTAGTAAAAAGAAATCTTCTAAATAATATGCAGGAAGGACGAAATAAAGAGGGATGAAAGTTGCACCAACGATATCAAAAAGCGATCGCATTTCTGAAATCTGTTTATAGTATTGATCTTAAAATATTTTTATATTTTTGTAAGTTGCGATCGCGAAGCGAAGCTAGTCCTTTAGGGTACCCGAAGGGTAATCGCGCTTTGGCGTGGCGCAGCCAATCCCACTCTTACTTAGCTAGTCTTTTACCTGCCCTACATTACTCGGTATGATAGAAATAAACAAAGCTATTTGTAGTATGTTACAGAATCTGAAGAAAAGTTTGCTGCTTTACTCGAAGAGATAATAGAAACAATGACACAATCAATCGACTTAGAAATATTAAATAAACTCAATAAAATAACTGGGGATATCGGAGTAATAAAAAAAGCTATTGATAAGATTCCTGATTTGGCAGAGAAGGTAGGAGAACTAATAATAAGATTGAGTGGAAGTAGTCAGCTAAAAAAGAACTAAAAAGTCAAAATCATGGCAAATCAACTTTTAGAAAGAATTACTCATCATCAAGATATATGTCACGGCAAACCTTGTATTAGAGGACTCAGATATCCTATTGAATTTATTTTAGAGCTTCTCAGCTCGGGGATGACAACAGAGGAGATTTTGACAGATTATGATGATTTGGAAGCGGAAGATATTCAAGCGGTTTTGCTGTTTGCTGCACGATTGAGTCAAATTAAAAGTATTCATAAAATTGCTTCATGAAGTTTTTGGTTGATGCTCAATTGCCAGTTCGTTTAGCTAGATTTCTACAAGCAAGTGGCTATGATACTTTGCATACAAGAGATTTGCCTCAACAAAACGCTACTTTAGATACCAAAATAAACGATATTTCTATCGAGCAAGGAAGAGTGGTTATTACTAAAGATTCGGATTTTGTGGATTCTTTTATGACTATTCAAAAACCATCAAAGTTACTTTTGGTTTCTACAGGAAATATTAGAAACAACGAACTCGAAGCAATTTTCAAGAATAATTTATCGACTCTTGTAGATTTGTTGCAAAATAATAATTATGTTGAGATGAATCGTGACGAGATTATTGTGCATCAATAGTTCATTTTACGGTTGGCTTGTCTTAAAAAAACGTACTGACTATCTGGAAGCTTTTTAAGTTCGGAGATCGCTTGTTCTAATAATTCAGTCATAGCAAGATAATCTTTACTATGCTTTGGATTGCATTACAGTCAGTTCCTCAGTTCTAACCGAAAACCGATCTTTTTTAGATCGCGACTTTAATAAATAATATGCAGGAGGGACGAAATTAAAGAGCGATGAAAGTTGCACCAATTATTCCACCAGCGATCGCGAACCATGAACTGCACCTAATCGCACTCTTACTTAGCTAGTCTCTATACCTGATCTGCATTTACCTGAATCCTTACGATCTAATGTAGCGAGATGAAATCAAAAATTGATAAAGTGAGGCAAGAAATATCAAGCTAAAATATGACCCCTGAGATCGTCACTTTGTTAAAATCGATTACCGATACTGAATTCATCGAATTAGGTGAGGCTGACGTTTATTGGCACAAAATTTATCAGGTAGTAGATAGTAGCAAGCCAATTTATCTCTTATTTCCCCAAACTATCTCTGCCTTAGCGGCAATAGTGACCCTGGCGTCTCAGCACCAATGGCGCATCTTAATTTGCGGTCATGCCAGCAAGATCAACTGGGGCAAGATTACTGAAGATATTCAACTGGTAGTGAGTACTCAAAAATGCGATCGCCTAATTGAACACGCAGTGGGAGATCTGACAGTGACGGTGGAAGCAGGGATGAAGTTAGCAGATTTACAGTCCAAATTGCGCTCCCATAATCAGTTTTTGCCCCTAGATAATCCCCATGCCAATGCTACTTTAGGGGGAATTGTGGCTACCGCAGATGCGGGTAGTTGGCGACATCGCTATGGTGGTGTCAGAGATTTATTGCTGGGCATATCTTTTGTCCGTGCTGATGGTAAAATCGCCAAGGCTGGGGGGAGAGTGGTCAAAAACGTGGCGGGCTATGACCTAATGAAGTTGTTTACAGGAGCTTATGGCACTTTGGGGATCATCACCCAACTTACCTTTCGTCTCTATCCTTGGATTAATACTTCACAAACCATAGTCTTAACGGGCAAAGCCCCACAGATCGCCCAAGCTACCCAAATGATCCGCAATTCTGGGTTAACTCCCACAGCGATGGATCTATTATCTGCCACCGTCGTCCATCGGCTAGATTTAGGTTCAGCCATGGGCTTAATGATTCGCTGGCAAACAATTCCTGAAAGCATCCAACAGCAGATCTTCCAGGTCAAGGCGATCGCTCAACAGTTAGGTTTAACTACTGATATTTATCAAGATGAGCTAGAAGAAAAGCTATGGCAAGACTGTGGCAAAATTATTAATCTTCCCGAATCAGCAGAGACAGTGACCGGCAAACTGGGTATTGCTCCTAGTAAAGCAGTGGAATTACTTGCTCAAATTAGCGATCGCCACAGTCATATCTTAGCTAGAGTTCATGCTGGTAGTGGATTAGGAAGATTACAGCTCCAGACAAATTATGAGCTACTAGAGCAAATGCGATCGCACTGCCAGCAGCATCAAGGTTTCTTAAGTATTTTAGATGCACCCTCAGTAGTCAAGCAGCAGATCGATGTTTGGGGTTATTCAGGTAACGCTCTCAAAACCATGGAAGGAATTAAAAATCAGTTCGATCCACAAAATATTCTGAATCCAGATCGTTTTATGGTTTAACAGGGTTAGCAATAGTTAATAGCTGTCAAACACTATCAAACTTTGTTTCTGTACAGATAAAATTCAGTTTCCTATCCCAAGGATCTTTGGCTAATTGAACTCCAGAGGCAAAGTCATATACAATGCCAATCGTGGGAACAGACAAATTGCGTTCTGAACTCAATAAACGGTCATAAAAACCACCTCCATAACCCAAACGATATCCTTGAGCATCACAGGCGACAGTGGGAACTAAAATCAAGTCGGCTGTTGCTGGCTCGATCATGGTGGCAGTCTCCAAAGGTTCTTGAATCCCGTATTTTCCTGTATTTAATTCTGTTTCAGGTTGCCAGGAGTGCCAAACTAAAGACTTGCCAACGCAACGAGGAAAAGCCCAAGTTTTATTTGAATTTTTATCTAACTTGAACAATGGCGATAGATCTGGCTCTTGACGAAAACTAAAATATGCCAAGATCGTCTGGGCTTCTTGGAAAAGAGGAATCGATTTAAGGCGATCGCAAATCAGGTTGCTTTTTAGTTGCCATTCGGCGGGGGATAGTGATTCTCTTTGTTGCAGAATTTCTCGGCGCAAAGCAGATTTGTCTAACTGTGGCATAACTCAAGGCTGTCTTATAGTTGCTTACTCATCTTGATCATCTTGACATGGGGAATCCCCGCTTCGTTAAATTGTTCGCCAACTATGGCAAACCCTAACTGTTGATATAGCTGGGCAATATAGGCTTGAGCATGAACTATCACCAGCGATTTACCCCGTTGAGCAATAGCTGATAAAGCTGACACCATTAACTGCTTGCCAATACCCTGGTTTCGATAATCAGGTAATACCGCTAATCGCTCTATTTTGACTGTATCGCCATCAATTTCTCTGATTCTGGCTGTACCTACGGCTTTATCGTTAATGTAAGCTAAAAAGTGGGTTGCACCTGGATCTAAACCGTCAAACTCCAACTCTGCCGATACCCCCTGTTCTTCTTGAAATACCTTGGTTCTGATCTGATTAATCGCAACCATCGAATCTTGATACTGAACAGTCTTGATTTTCAATGAGTCCATGGTTTATCAGCAGCCTAAGCCTATAGTCTGAATATTCTTACTTTAGATTGTCATGCTCCGTTAAGATGCGCTCTACTCTGGCTTCTTCAATTTTGAAGGTTAGTTTTTGTGACTCATGAAGATCTCTTTGAGTTTTGGTCAGGCTCACAGTGGAACCAACAGTAAACGCCAATCCCATGCCCATAAAACCCTTGACCCAAAGATTAGCGGGCAAATATAAAATACCGAGAGAGGTAGCCGAAATAGAAATAATAAAAGATAGCCAAGTTTGAGCTATCCAGGCTGAACTATGATCTTGATTCACCGTTTTGTGAGCCATCAGCTTAATTTTCTCCTGATAACTTTGATACAACATATTATTTACCCAGTATCTTAGGTAAGATTGTGGCAGCAGAATTTAAAACAGGTGACGGTTGTTTGACTGGATCGTTAGATTCGAGATCATATTCAAAATTTTCACAGCGCTCCTGTGCTGATCCTTTAGATGGTTAACTCTCATTGGGATAACCATAACTTTTTGGGTGGGTATCCTACCTCCACTGCGGGTTTAGCTTGTCGTTAAAATTACATTAAATACAACATGATCTTTAAAATTCTGGATGATCAATAGAAATCAGATAAAGATCAGCTATTTTTAATTACTTAATTAATTTAATTAATCAGATTGTTAGATTACTAATACTAAATTCAGATTTTCATTCCCTAGTTAAGCGAGTAGTGACAGATGCAACCTAACAACCCCCAAAAGTTTACCGACAAGGCTTGGCAGGCGATCGCCAATGTTCAAGATATTGCCAAGCAGCATCAGCATCAGCAGGTGGAAACGGAACACTTATTTAAGTCTCTAATCACCGAAGAAGGATTAGCCAGCAGTATTTTTAATAAGGCTGATGTGAGTGTTCAATCTCTGCGTAATAAAGTCGATCAGTTTATCGCTCAACAACCTAAGGTTAGTAACTCTAATAG
>JBJOPG010000099.1:0-13535 GCA_046050865.1 Cyanobacteriota bacterium | reverse complement strand
TAATATGGTGCAGCCATGGTGATCAAACTCCAGAGCATGAAATGGACAAACAACATT
Source organism: Cyanobacteriota bacterium (assembly GCA_046050865.1). Classification (GTDB taxonomy): domain Bacteria; phylum Cyanobacteriota; class Cyanobacteriia; order Cyanobacteriales; family Xenococcaceae; genus Waterburya. Next base: position 13,478 of record JBJOPG010000099.1, on the reverse strand, counting down.
ACTTGAGCCATCTGCTTGAACATTACACCAGCCTTCAGATAGCATTGCACCCATATGAGGGCATACATTAGATAAACTGCTAATCTGCCCCGTACGATCCTGCCAGATGACATAATCCTTGCCGTAAAGAGAAACTTTTAACGGTTGATTGATTGGTAGCATCGATCTGTGAGCTACTAGCCACGGCGCACCTTCTAACATTGACTCTGACATTGACATTTTAAAATTCCCTCAATTAAAAATTTGAATTTGTTTCAGCAACTTACCCACGACAACTAAAATATAAAGTGTCGCGAGTTGGCGATCGCCGATTTAAAAGTATTCAATAGCTCTAATCTTTCTGATAAACCTTCATAAAAGCAGTCTTATTTAATCTTAAATATATGACCTTTAATTCGCTTTTGTCAAATCTGAGTTCGACAAAATTACAATTTTGAACTCCGAACTCCGAACTCCGAACTCCAAACTCCAAACTCCGAATTCCGAACTCCAAACTCACGTTGTCAAGATGAGCCATAAAAAAACTTCTCTCCGTCGTCAACCCCAACAGAAACGTAGTCAACAGCGAGTTGAACAGATTTTGGATGCAGCAGCAATTGTCTTTGATGAAGTAGGTTTTGAGGCCGCAACGACTCATGCGATCGCGTCTCGTGCTAAGACAGCAGTAGGTTCACTCTATCAATTTTTTCCCGATAAGTTAGCGATTTTTAACGCTTTAGAGTTACGTCATGTAGAGCGGGTACATATTATGTGGGACAAACTATTTCGTCCTGAAATAATACAGCTACCATTCGCGGACTTCATCCATGCCTTAGTTACTCAAGTCGAGCAACTATTTGAACAACCTACTTCGAGAATAGTTTTTAGCCAATTTTTTGTTTCCCCGACTATTTTTAGGAACATAGATACCAGCTTTACTCAAGAAGCGATTAATTTTGTGGCGAGGCTGTTACAAGCTCGTAATCCAAGATTACCTGTTCAAAGAAGTCTAATCTTAGCTGAAATCTGTGTTAATGCAACTAATGCTCTTATTTTGTTAGCTTTAAGAAGTAATGAAACTCATTACCAAGAAATAACCACAGAAATTAAAGCTCTTCTGAGAGCCTATTTAAGAGCTGATGTCGGGGACAATGCCGTTAGTCAGCCCATCAAACCGATTGATAAGTTGATTAGCTCCTATGAGCTTAATTCTCGTCAAAGTCTGATTCTCAACTACGCTTTCAATAATCCTGAAATTACGATCAAAAACTGTGAGCATATGTTTCCTGATGTTTCTCGACGCACTTTACAAAGAGATCTTAAAATTTTGAGCGATCGCAGCTTATTACTGTTTCAAGGCAACACTGATCAACGCCGCTATCGGTTTAATTACGCTATTGTTAATTTATGACAACATATGACAAATAATTGAAGATTTTCTAAATTGAAGTTGTGTACAAAGTTTATTTGACGATTAAGTAGGTAGGAGGAATTAAATATAAAACCAAAAACAAAATAAATTTTGAGGGCAATTAGTTAGCTATCTCCATTCCCTACTTCCCTAATTCCCCAACTCCCTACTAAAACATCTTCTAATTAATTTGACCAACCTACTTAATTAAGGTAGCCATTGGGGTCGAAAACCGACAAATGGTAATTGTTCAACAATCATGGCAGTGGCATTAGCTTGACTAGAATTAGGAATTGCTAACCAGATACTGTTCCCTCTATTGTCTGTTGTCGAAGGTTCAATCCCTAAAGCCTGATTATTTGGCGATCCGTAAGGGTAGGCTCCGCCTAATCGCTCAAAGAGAACTCCTAATCCATCGGGTGCAACACTAATTTTACTATCTTGATATTTTGGTAAGTTAACCAAAGTTTCCGTTTGTAAGGTCTTAAGATTAATTTTGGCTAAATAGGGCTTTTCAATATAAACTTCGCCTTGTGTTAATTCCGTTAACCAGCAGTATAGATGTGTTGCGGTAGGGGAAAACTGACAATTTTGAATTGACCCGTCTGTATTGAAGAGTTCTTTTTGAACTCCTAGATTATTGACATAAACGAGGGATTGCTTGCCCCTCAACTTAACATTGTCCGTATTATAGTTAACCATAGCTGCACCAGTACCATCGTCGGTAAAATCTAGCACTTGACCAAACTTAGGGAGAAAGTCAATGACTTTGGCGTTAGTTTCTAAAGGCAGCAAAGCAATACCTTCTCCTTTGGCTACGGCTACAGTTTGGCTATCTGGGGCAATTAAAAAATCGCCAGTTTGAGCATCGGTAATTAGTTGTGAAAGCTGGTGATCAACAATTTTCCACAAACCATAGTTATTAGGATCTTTACGGTTGAGTCGCTGGACAACAATAGTTTTACCGTCTTGAGCAAGGTCGAACTTGTTATTCTGGTATTCCTGGTTATCTAAAACTAATTCTAGCTTCGGGTTATCTGGCTTGGCTTTTTGAGTATCTAAGTTAGTAACAACAGTATATAGTTGCAATCCCTGAAGTCCTGTTTCTCCCTGATTGACATCGGCAGCCGAAAACAAGAAACCTTCCCTTTGGGGATAGGGTTCAAAGTCAAATACGGTTAAATTTTCAGGGGTGAGAATCGACTTCTGCTGTTTTGTCCAGTTGAACTGAATTAACCTACCTTGTTCGGAACCTTGAGAACCAATATAAGCCAGTACGCGATCGCGACTGTGAAATTCCGCTGTAAAAGGCTGAACTAGATCTCCTGGTTGGGTTTGATTAGCATAACGGTCTCTTGCTCCAGTTAGTGCTAGATGATAAGTCTCTCCATAAGGTGCAGGAGTTTCTAGGGTGTAAGCCATCCTTAACCCAGACCAGCTAATCTTTCCTGGCAGAGGGGGCGTAATAGTTAGATTTTGCTCAACACTGGCACGGTCAATGGGACGATTGAAAGTTAAGATAAAAGCTCGATCTTCTCCCGCAATAGTTTTATTTTGCCAGCTAAAATCGTTAACCCTCCCTCCAGCATTAAAGAGACAATGATCTTGGCAAGCATTACCACTCCATAGCAGCAAGCCAATAATTAAAGTCAGAAAAGCAATTAGAGCGATCGCAATTTTGTCGATCGGCTGGGACAATCTTTTAAGAGTCATTGGTCAAGATTCATTCTTACTATTACTTATAGCCATAGGGATCGGCGGGAATTGGGATAGATTTAAGGGATTTGGCAGCTAAAACTACAGAGCGTTTCTTCATGGTGGTTTTAGAGTCTACTCCTCCTGGGACGATCAGAGTTTCAGCGATCATGGTTCCCTGAATTTCTAGCCAAGTGTCGGGGGGGTAGGTCTGACGACTAGTTTGTAGTTTGACGGGAATTCCAATGGGATAGGCATCTACGGCGCAGCAGGTGATGACAAAACGAGACAGCATCAGGTAATTATCGGGTAGTTCTTCTAGATGCAGCACAAAACCACTGATTTGGGCTAATTGACCACTGTAGACATCGGGTTCGGGATAGGCATTAATCGTACGAATCCATTCAATTAGCGATCGCTCTTCGGGTTTGGTGACAGTACGAAAAGATTGTGGTTGGGAACGAGTTAAGGGAATATCCCTCACCCCTGTTTTGAGTGCACTTTGACTGGTTAAAATTTTAGGGGGAATCAGTAATCCAGCGATCGCTACACAAAGTAACAAACTGCTACTAAACCCAGGCGGAAATAAAGCCAGATGTTCGCTAGGATGTTGACGACTACGGGTCAAGATCAGGTAGATTTTGAACCCCCCCAACAATAGTAAGAGAATGCTGCTAGCTAATACTAAACCATAGTAATTCGGGTGAATTAATAATTTATACTGTCCTGTTACGGCGTATTTGAGTAATAAATTTCCCCAGGTTAATAAAGCCAATCCGTCCAGCCAGGAGTATAGAAGCTTATTTTGGTTTCTGTTAGAGTCTGATTTTCGGGCATTAGCTGGAATCATAGTATTCGCTCAAAAGTAATAGCTTAGAAAAAGTAACTATAGGTGAGAGTAAAAATAAAAGTCAGTTGGGCAACCAAAGTAAAAATATAAACAATAATTTTTGGTTTAAAAATTGATGCCATTAAACCAATACTTTTAATGTCTATAGTGGGGCCAAATACTAAAAAAGCTAATAAAGAACCACTAGTAAAAGTAGCGGCAAAAGAAAGAGCAAAAAAAGAATCTACTGTTGAGCAAATCGATACAATGACTGCCAATAGCATCATTGCTAGAATTGAAGTTATGGTATCTTGACCAAGATTCAAAATTAGTTCCCGTGGTACAAATACTTGAATCACGGCGGCGATCGCACTGCCTAAAACCAGCATTGCTCCTAGCTCACTAAATTCTTGGAGCAGGTTATCAATCAAAGATTGTCCTTTGGATTTTAAAGATAATGGACTTTGATTGGTATTTAGTAATAAAGAATCATTGAGGGGTAAAACTTGACCTCCATCTAACAGAAAACTACCAGATTGTAATAAGGTCGATTCCTTTTCAGTATTTTCCAACTGAGAATAGATAGTAGGATTGAACCGTCGGGCAAAGGATGTTTGTAACAGCGATCGAGCATCTTTTTGGCTACTAAAAACACAACCAACAATAGTGGCAATGAGCAAAGAAAATAAGACGCGAAAAACTACAATTTGGGGTTGATTACCAAAAGCAACCCAAGTAGACCAAATGACAATGGGGTTGATTGTCGGTGCTGCTAACAAAAACGAAATGGTGACGGAGGGAGAAACTCCTTTTAACAATAATCTTCTGGCTACGGGAATATTGCCACATTCACAGACAGGAAACAAAAAGCCAATACAGCTACCCACAACTGAACCTAAAAACGGATTCGTCGGCAATCTAGTAATTAATTGTTTTTCATCAATTAAAAACAGTAAGCAGCTAGAAAGTAGTACTCCTAGTAACAAAAATGGTATCGCCTCAACTAATAAACTCAAAAATAAAGTGAAGGCACTGTGGAGTTGATTCATTAGTATTAACTCCTAAGAAACAAATTAATCTGCTTAGGCTGGGAAAGGGGAAAGGGGAAAAGGGAAAGGGGAAAAGGGTAGATTGATCTTTTTTCATTGTTCATTGAAACTATTAATTTTTCGTTGTACTGCGTAACGTCAGATATTAATAGCAGTTTACTTAATCTGTCTAACAATCTGTCTAAAAGATGTACATTTCAGATAAAAAAAGGCAGAGACTTGAATAGCTCTACCTTAAAGTTAGTTATTTGATTGCGGAATTATGAAGAAGGGAGTAATTCTACTTTTTCTTTTTGAGGTATGACTACAACCTTATTTTCTTCGTCAATATCCACCGTTGCGGTATCCCCTTCACGGAGGCGACCAGACAGAATTTCTTCCGCCAGCACATCTTCTAGCAGACGCATAATGGCTCGACGTAAAGGACGTGCACCGTAGGCAGGATTGAATCCTTCATCGACGATCCGTTCTTTAAATTTATCGGTAACTTCGAGGCTAATTTCTTTCTCAGTCAAGCGTTGGAACACTTCTTTGAGCAAGATTTCGCTGATTTCTTTGACTTCGTCTTTATTAAGTTGACGGAAGACAATAATTTCATCGAGACGGTTGAGGAACTCAGGACGGAAGTAGCTTTTCAACTCTTCGTTAACCAAGGAACGAATGCGGTTATATTTGGCTTCTGCTTGGTCATCAGCAAACTCGAAACCAAGACCACCACCACCTTTTTCAATCACTTTGGAACCGATGTTAGAAGTTAGAATCAACAGCGTATTTTTGAAATCTACTGTTCTACCTTTGGCATCAGTCAAGCGACCATCTTCTAGAATCTGCAATAGCATATTAAAGATGTCTGGGTGAGCTTTCTCAATTTCATCGAATAGTACTACTGTATAGGGACGACGACGCACTGCTTCGGTTAGTTGACCACCTTCGTTGTAGCCGACATATCCTGGAGGAGAACCAATCAGTTTTGAGACTGTATGGCGTTCCATATATTCGGACATATCGAGGCGAATCATCGCATCTTCTGAACCAAAGAAGTAAGCTGCTAAAGCTTTGGTCAGCTCAGTTTTACCGACTCCAGTCGGCCCAGAGAAGATAAAACTAGCAATGGGACGGTTAGGATTTTTAAGACCAACTCTAGCTCGTCTGATGGCGCGAGAAGTGGCTTTCACCGCATCTTCCTGGCCGATAATGCGCTGATGAAGAGTATCCTCCATATGCATTAGTTTTTCCGACTCAGATTCAGTGATCTTGTTAACTGGTACTCCAGTCCAGGATGCCACGATGTGAGCGATTTCCTCCGCATCAACGTTGGCGTTATCTTCGCCGTCGTCAGCTTCATTTTTCTTGTTGGAGGCAATAGTGCGGATCTGCTCTTTGATTTCCATTTCGCGATCGCGTAATTCTCCCGCCTGGTCAAAATCCTGAGATCTGACTGCCTCGTCTTTTTGTTTGAGGATTTCTCTGAGTTCCTTGTCTAACTCTTTAGCTGCGGGTGGCAGTTGAGAATTAATCAAACGGACACGAGAACCCGCTTCATCGATCAGGTCAATTGCCTTGTCGGGCAAAAAGCGATCGCTAATATAACGATCCGAGAGCTTAGCTGCTGCTTCCAAGGCTTCATCTAAGATTTTTAGCTTGTGGTGTTGTTCGTAACGCTCACGCAAACCGTAGAGAATTTCAATCGTTTCATCTACTGATGGTTCTCCCACCTGTACAGGTTGGAAACGACGTTCCAAGGCTGCATCCCGTTCAATGTGCTTACGGTACTCATCTAATGTGGTAGCACCGATACATTGCAATTCACCCCTAGCCAAAGCTGGCTTGAGGATATTGGCAGCATCGATCGCCCCTTCAGCAGCACCAGCCCCAATCAGGGTATGTACTTCGTCAATTACCAGAATTACATTGCCAGCCTGGCGAATTTCATCCATGATTTTCTTGAGGCGTTCCTCAAATTCACCACGGTACTTTGTCCCGGCTACCAATAAACCAATATCTAAAGTGACGACACGTTTGTCTTCTAAAATATCAGGAATATCACGATTGGCAATCCGTTGTGCCAGCCCTTCGGCGATGGCGGTTTTACCCACCCCAGGCTCTCCAATCAGAACAGGATTATTTTTGGTGCGACGACCCAAGATTTGAATAACTCGCTCAATCTCTTTCTGTCTGCCCACCACAGGGTCAAGTTTTCCTTCCCCTGCCATTTGCGTCAGATTAGAGCCAAATTCATCCAGAGTAGGAGTCTTATTTCTACCAGGAGTACCGCTCGAACCAGCGGCAACTTCAGCAGTTTCTCCTAACATTCTGATGACTTGGGTGCGAACCTTCGACAAGTCTACCCCTAAGTTTTCCAGGACTCTAGCAGCCACACCTTCCCCTTCTCTAATTAACCCTAAAAGCAGATGCTCAGTGCCAATGTAGTTATGACCTAATTGACGAGCTTCTTCTAGGGATAATTCCAGAACTCTTTTAGCTCTGGGAGTAAAGGGAATTTCTACTGCCACGAAACCAGAACCACGACCGATAATTTTCTCAACTTCAATCCGAGCATCTTTAAGATTTACTCCCATTGATTTGAGAACCTTGGCAGCAACTCCAGTTCCCTCGCCGATTAAACCTAAGAGAATCTGTTCAGTACCTACGAAATTATGACCCAGACGGCGTGCTTCCTCCTGGGCTAACATAATCACTTTTATTGCCTTTTCTGTGAAGCGTTCAAACATGACTTATTCCATCCACCTGCTATGCCCTTATTATTGGTGATTTTAGCACAGCCTTTTGGTTTCCTGACTCTACTGAAATGGACGGGAAATACGGTAGGGAATTTAACAGAATTTAGTCTGCTTTAATATAGTAGGAATTTCGACTTAGGCGATCGCCTAATTGGTCTTGCCATTGCCGCAGATTCGTTTTAAAAGTATCTTGTTGTAGACCTTTGAGCCAAAGAACTAGAGCATCATCCCCTGCGGGTTGATAGTAATTTTTTCTGGTTCCAGCAACCTGAAAACCATACTTTTGATAGAGATTTATTGCCCCTAAATTATGTTCATTGACTTCTAAAGTTGCCCGTTCTAGCTGTCGGGCGATCGCATCTTTTAATAAAATAAGTAACAGCAATTGTCCTAACCCTTGCTGACGATGCTCTGGATGAATACCCAACAGAGTAATATGTGCCTCATCTACAATTGACCACAGACAAGCCATCCCAATCATTTGAGATTGATTATTGCCTTCAGGATCTGACAAATCCAAGGTCAAGTTCAAGGTAATCAGAGTACTTTTGTCACTGGCAATTTCTCGTAAATAGCCTTCCTCTGTCCATAAACCTCCCAAGCAGATTCGATCCAATGCCACTATTTCCGACACTTGAGAAGGAGTTAGTAATTTAATTGCGATCTTTTTCACAGCAAAAATTCAACCTGACTTGATGATTATTGCAGCAGCAGCGCAACCAGACTAGTACGGGAAGAAATATTCAATTTCCGAAACATACGCTTGAGGGCTTGCTTAACAGAATTTTCTTGAATCCAGAGCTGCTTGCCAATTTCGGCGTTAGTTAATCCTTGAGCTACTAGTTTAGCGATCGCTATTTCTCTTGGAGTTAGCAGTTTAATTTCAGCAGAAGTGAAATACTGGGAGTGGAATATGCTGCTTGCTCTAAAGGACTAGCTTCGCGTCGCGAAGCAGCATTTCCGCCCACTAAATTCTACAGCAGATAGCTGTTGCTTTAAGAGGAAAATCGATATGTGTAGGCATAAACCACTCATGTCGGTGAGATTTTGCTGGGTAAAAACAGTTGTAAAGCGATCGCGAATAACCCCCAAACTTCCAACTAGAGAAGCATTAGCAACGATCGACCCTGCCATTACATGACCATAATCAAAACGAGGACAAATTTTTTGCCACCTATCTAGTTTGAGTCTGAAAGTGTACTCTTTTGGGGACTATGAGCCGAGTTGTCCCCTCTCTAAGATGTCTTTATACACATAAAAACAAGCATATAGTAAAGACCTCTTGCCATGAGCTATACATACCCCGAAACTTTAGTGTCAACACAATGGTTAGTTGAACACCTAGACGACCCTAAGCTACGTATTGTTGAAATAGACCTAGATTCCCAAGCATACGATCAAGGTCATATTCCTGGAGCAATTTTTTGGTCGGCTATGACTCAACTCTCGTCTAATATGAGTCTAAACCTCAACCCAAGATTGATAGCCAAGCTCTTATCTGGCTCTGGCATTACCAATGATATGACAGTAGTAAGTGTTCATGGTGGTTATGCTGCAACCTCTGGCTGTACATTTTGGCTGCTTAAACTATTGGGACATCAAAATGTCAAAATTCTTAATGGAGGTCGTCAAAAATGGCTACAAGAAGGTTTGCCTTTAACTACAGACAAAACCCAAGTTACTCCGAGTAGCTACCCAATTACTGACTTAGACAGTACTTTGAGAATTACCGCAACAGAAGTGAAAAAATCTCTTGAGCAAGGAAACTGCATTTTACTTGATGTTCGCACCGCCCAAGAGTATCGGGGAGAAATATACTTACAAGCACCACCTCAAGCAGATGAACTAGCAGGACACATTCCTGGTGCGATAAATATTTATTATGAATTAGCTCACAATGATGACGGGACTTTTAAATCAGCAGGTGACCTACAAAAGATTTATGGCGATTTAGATGCTGACAACAAATTAATTATTCCCTATTGCGCCGTTGGGGGAAGGTCTGCCCATACCTGGTTTATTCTGAAATATCTATTAGGCTACCCTGAGGTAAAAAACTATGATGGCTCTTGGAATGAATGGAGTAAACTGGCTAATTCCTCCATTGCAAATTAGTTTGACTTTGAACTAATTCCCATCAAACATACAGTATTTTCAATTTGTTACTGGTAATCATCGATTGTTCTATATTTTGCTCCTAGACAACTGTAAACTAGAAAGTAACTGAACCATTGATGATTTTACACGCTAACAAATTAAAGATCTAAACTATGCTTTCGACCGATCGCAGTTTACCAAACACGGGACATCGTTATATTCCTCAAATCGCCAGTCTCGAAGTTCCGCCTTCACCTAATCAGGAGTTGATGCCCCTGACTGCTCAAGTCAACAGCAATAATCAGCTAGAAATTGGCGGTTGTGAATTGCCACTGTTGGTTAAGCAATATGGTTCTCCTCTCTATGTTTTAGATGAGTTTACCCTCAGAACGGCTTGTAGTCAGTATCGCGATAGTTTTGCGACCTACTATAGCGGAGAATCTCTGGTAATCTATGCCTCTAAAGCCTGGAGCTGTATGGCGGTCTGTCGCATTATTGATAGTGAAGGTCTTGGTTTCGATGTGGTATCGGGAGGAGAGTTGTATACTACGCTAGAAGCAGGAGTCAGCAAGGACAAGATTTATTTCCACGGCAATAATAAGTCCGCTGCTGAACTAGAATTTGCGGTAGAAGCAGGCTGTACGATTATGGTGGATAACTGGTTAGAGCTAAAAACTTTGACGCAAATAGCTGCGGATAGAAGCTCGCAACCAGTTCCTATTATGGTGCGTCTGACTCCAGGAATTGAGTGTCATACCCACGAATATATTCGTACAGGACATCTAGATAGTAAGTTTGGCTTCGATCCTCATCAACTAGAAGAAGTATTCACCTATCTCGCTCAACAGACAAGTATTAGCTGCATTGGTTTACATGCCCATATCGGTTCGCAAATTTTTGAACGCCAACCTCACCAAGATTTAGCAGTAGTACTAGTGGACTGGCTGAAAAAAGCTCAGGGTTATGGCTTGCCTGTAACAACTCTTAACGTTGGTGGTGGTTTAGGGATTTGCTACACAGAATCCGATGACCCCCCAAGTATTGCCGAATGGGTCAAGGCAGTCAGTCAAGCAGTAGAAAAAGCCTGTAGTGAAGGGGGTATAGCTTTACCGAGACTCATTGCAGAACCTGGCAGATCTTTAATTGGTTCAGCCTGTGTCACAGCCTACACCGTCGGCAGTCGCAAAGAAATTCCTGATTTCCATACCTATGTAGCGGTAGATGGTGGAATGTCCGATAATCCTCGTCCTATTACCTACCAGTCTGTATATCGGGCGGTAATTGCCAATCGCATGTCTGAGCCTCTAACCGAAGAAGTCACCGTTGCAGGCAAACATTGCGAATCGGGGGATGTGGTAATTAAGGCAGCGACCTTACCAAAAACTGAACCAGGAGATATATTAGTAGTCCTAGATACAGGGGCGTACAATTACAGCATGGCATCTAACTATAATCGTATCGGTAGACCAGCAGCGATCGTAGTTTACGAGGGAGAAGCCAATTTAATTATTGAGCGGGAAACCTATCATAATCTGATTGAACGCGATCGCTTACCCGAAAGACTGGTAAAACAAGAAGAGTAGCTTTAGTATAGAAGCCAGCATACTATCTTCAGTAGCTGGTTTGAAAAAATCCTCACTGTAATTTCAGTACCTTGAATTCTCAGGTTTGTCTCACTAGCGTAATCACTCATAGCAGAGTAACTAACATAATGTCATTGTCGGGTTTGGTTCCTGACTTAAGCCAGATTCTACCCTGGTTGCCGGAGTTAATCAATATCATCGATTTGGGCTTGGTCTTAGTCTTAAGTTATGCCCTGCTATTAATTATTGGCGAAGGGGAACGTCGTAGCCTATGGATGGTCAGGGGTTTTATTATCTTAATGTTGGCAACTGTAGTCAGCGGACAACTAGAGCTGCAATTGCTTAAATTCTTGCTAGAAAAACTGGTGCTCGGTTCAGCTGTGGCGATGGCGGTTATTTTTCAGTCGCAATTTCGCCGTCTCCTAGAACAGATTGGGCGGGGTGAAGTACTCAAACTATTTCAAGAATCTGGTAGACCAAAAACACAGCCTGATAGCGTCATTGATCGTATTGTAGAGGCTGTTAAGGAACTATCCCAAAACCGTACAGGGGCGCTGATCTTAATGGAAACCACCGGGTCTTTAGAAGACGAAGATTATGTTTCCGTGGGGGTTAGTTTAAATGCTGAGGTTTCTAAGGAACTGTTACAAACAATTTTTCAGACTACTACCTTGCTTCACGATGGGGCGGTAGTCATTAGTGGCTCCAGAATTTTGGCAGCAGCAGCAATTTTACCTCTTTCAGAGCGCACTGCCTCCCGTCAGCTAGGAACTCGCCATCGAGCAGCCATGGGCATCACTGAGCGAGTCGAGAAGTGTCTGTGTATTGTTGTCTCGGAAGAAACAGGCTCAATTTCCCTAGCGGAAAGAGGAACGTTAAATAGACCCCTAACCAGTAGTAAACTAAAAGAGCTATTACGAGAAAGGTTTACTCCCATCGCCGAAGGAGATGCAGTACGTCTGAGTCGCAAAATTGGATTTCAGGGCAAGGTATTGCTAGACCGCGTCTTGCATTTTTTACCGTCTGATTCTCGCAAGAAACATTAATTTTAAATATTAATTTTAAATGAGCGTAGAGCCAATTGTGTTGCAACAGTTACCCGCGGATTTGAGTAAAGACCGACTCCCGCAGCATGTAGCGGTGATTATGGATGGTAATGGTCGTTGGGCTAAAAACCAGGGCAAGCCCCGAATGATTGGTCATCAGAAGGGGGTAGATGCCCTCAAGGATTTATTGCGTTGCTGTAAAGATTGGGAGATTCCTGCTCTCACTGCCTATGCTTTTTCCACGGAAAATTGGGGGCGACCTCAGGTGGAAGTACAGTTTCTGATGACCTTGTTTGAAAGAGTGTTGCGGCGAGAATTACAGGAGATGAAGGCGGAGAATGTCAAAATTCGCTTTGTGGGTAATTTACTTGATTTACCCGCCTCCCTACGCCAAGAAATAGATCGCTCCATGGAAGATACGAAAGACAATCAAGGCATTCAATTTACCATTGCCACTAATTACGGTGGTCGCCACGAAATTATTCAGGCTTGTCAGGCGATCGCCTCCAAAGTAGAACAGGGGTACTTAAATACCTCAGAAATTAACGAAGCAGTCTTTGAACAACATCTCTATACTCAAGGGATTCCCCACCCCGATCTCTTGATTCGGACTAGCGGCGAAATGCGTCTTAGTAACTTCTTACTCTGGCAAATGGCTTATGCCGAAATCTATGTTACCCCCACCCTCTGGCCAGATTTTAACCGTCAAGAGTTTCATCAAGCTCTAGTTACCTATCAAAAACGCGATCGCCGTTTTGGCAAGGTTAAATGAAAGAGACGTTGCTGATTTGAACTATAAAGCCGAAAAGTAATTTGTTCGTAGCTATTAGCTTCTAGCTTCTAGCTTTTTAGTTGATTTGCTTGGTCGCAGAAACCGAAGAATCATACCTCGATTCTGCAATGCCATGAAAGATCATCACTGACTACAGCAAATATGCTATGCTGATAAGTGATTCGGACTCATGCAGTATTAACGCCCGAACCTTGTCAGGGTCGGAAGACAGCAGCAATAAGGGATGCTTAACACAGGCGTGATATCCGAATCATC
>JBJOPG010000098.1:0-19680 GCA_046050865.1 Cyanobacteriota bacterium | reverse complement strand
ATTAAATTAGACTTGATCTACATCTAGTGGTAAAGATAAGTTTTAGACACTAAATGTAGTAGTTGACTAAAAATAATTTAGCTTAACTTGTCACCAATGATGAATCCCTAATTCCCAACCCTTAATAGATAATTAATCTGATTTCTTTTGTATTACCTGAAAAGTATTTTATAATAAGTGACTCATGTCAAGGAAAGAAAAGATGAGTCTTAAAGAACAGATTGGAGAAGACATCAAAACGGCAATGAAAGCCAAGGATAAGCTCCGCCTGCAAACGGTGCGGGGGATTAAAAAGGCAATCTTAGACAAGGAAGTGGAGCTACGTCCCCAGGGTCAAGACAGTTTGACCCCAGAACAAGAAATCGAATTACTCTCCCAACAGGCAAAACAGCGCCGTGATTCGATTGAGCAGTTCACCAAGGCGGGAAGAGATGACTTAGCGACGCAAGAAAGCCAGGAATTGGCAATTATTGAAACTTACTTGCCTGAACAGGTTAGTGATGAAGAAGTAATAAAAATTATTGACGAGTTAATTATTTCTTCTGGTGCAACCACCATGAAAGATTTAGGCAAGGTAATGGGACCCGCGATGAAACAGCTCAAGGGAAAAGCTGACGGGAAGAAGATCCAAGAATTAGTTAAAAGTAGACTTGGGTGATTGATGGGTATTCTCTTGGCAATAAGATAGCAATAGGTGGGCATTGCCCACCCTAGCTTATGCTTTGGGCTTGATATAGACCAAGGCTTGGCGCCAAACTAGAGTTTGCTGGCTGTAATGATCCACCATACAAAGAGAATCCGCATCTTGCCAGATAATTTTGCCCACCACTAAATCGTCAGTGACTAGCTTTAGCTCCACTTCTTGCTTGTCTTTGATATAGCCTTGAACTTGTCGGACACCAGGTAGTTCGGTATTAAATTCAGTCATATTTTCAATTTTTGTATCTATGGAGGAAAAATAAAGATGGTAATCGAGTTTAGCAAATACCAAGGATTAGGCAATGATTTTATTTTGATTGATAATCGCCATGCCGTCGAACCGATACTTACTCCCGAACAAGCGATCGCTATGTGCGATCGCCATTTTGGCATTGGGGCGGACGGGGTTATTTTTGCTCTACCAGGCAAGGCGAATACAGACTACACCATGAGAATTTACAATTCCGATGGTTCAGAACCAGAAATGTGTGGCAACGGCATCCGCTGTCTCGCTAAGTTTATCGCCACTCTTGAAGGAAATACCGAAGTTAATAAATCTTACCAAATAAATACTTTAGCAGGGGTAATCGTACCCAAGCTGGAAAGCAACGGAGAGGTTACGGTAGACATGGGAGAACCAGAGTTATCGGCTGCTAAAATCCCCACCACTCTTGATGGTGAGGAGGGGAAAGTTATTGCTCAGTCTCTTGAAGTTGGCGATCGCTCTTGGCTGGTTACTACTGTTAGCATGGGAAATCCTCACTGTATTACTTTCGTCGAAGATAGTCAGGCGATCGCCCTCGAACAAATCGGCCCTCTATTTGAAAATCATCCTGTTTTCCCTCAACGAACAAATACCGAATTTATTGAGGTGATCAAACCTGATTATATCAAGATGCGGGTCTGGGAAAGAGGGGCCGGAATTACCCTTGCTTGTGGAACTGGTGCTTGTGCCTCGGTGGTAGCGGGGGTATTAAATCATCAATGCGATCGCTCTTGTACTGTCGAACTGCCTGGGGGATGTCTCCAAATCAATTGGTCAGCGATCAATAATCGAGTTTATATGACTGGCCCAGCCACGGAAGTATTTCTAGGCAAATATCTTTTGTCAACTTGATCAGACTTCTTGCATGATCTAGAAAGGTTAATTCTTCTTGCTTATAAAACGAAAAATCCCACGACTCAACCATAAGAGCGTGGGATCAGAACAAATACCACAAAACACACAAAATCTAATAACCTATCAGGAACCCTCAAGCAGCTAAACATCCTGGTTAGCCAGTAATTGTATTGACTAGCTACACTATATTTCGCTGGAATAACCTAGTAGAATTACTTTGTTTCTTAACTGCCATTATAAACACTTTTAGTTGAAAACATCTAGATCAGTTATTAGCTTTGTCGGATAATTAAAAATCATATTTAACCATCTTGAAAACTGTTAGTAAGTTGATTTATCAAGGGTTTAAGTCAGGTTGTTGTTAATTATTTTCTATAATGGTGGCAATCCATGCCGATAGCCGTAACCTTTGATTTACAAAGCTTTTACTAAGGGTCAATAGTTTTTTGCTAGTTGCTCAAGTAAATTTTAATTTATTCATATCATTACCTTAACTTGATAAAGGGGAGCACCAATTACAATTCAAAAAGCGCAGAAATGCTTTCTGTCTCAACCTTCTTGTCTTATTTCTAGCTCGATAAAATAAGGAATAGTGGTTTTTACGGATTACGCTCTCAAGTAGCTATTTGTTTGTTACTAGGCTTTTTCAAGCCATTAAAAATGTAATGTTGTAAATAGGTTTGCACCTTTAATTTGTTTGATGAAAATCGTTAAACTAATATCCCTTTCTCTGACAATCTTTGCTCTGATCGCCATTAATTATTTGCCCATGAGTTTCGCCCAGAAACAACCAACAGAAATCAACGAAAAACCGTCTCTTTTAAGCGATCCTTTGTTGCAATTACCAACAAAAACCACGGTAAATGTAGTCTGGTTTACTGAATTTTTAGGTAATCGCCATCTAGTTAAATATGGCAAGCAATTAGAACAAATCGCGATCGCCAAGACAACAAAACTCAGTCGAGTGAGAGAGGATCAAGATTCGCAGCTCGACAACCCTCCAGCAAAATCTGAGCGGCATATCTGGCGACAGGAAGCAATCGTTACCAATCTGACTCCCGATGAACGTTTGCCATATCAAGTAACCAGCATTCAGGGAAAAGAAGTTTATCGTAGCGATGTTTTTACCCTAGCTAGTCTACCCACCCCAGGTACCCCCTTGAAAATTTTACTCACTTCAGATCATCAGTTAATGCCCATGGTTGCGGCTAACCTGGAGCAAGTTGTCAAAACCGTTGGGCGTGTTGATGCAGTCTTGTTTCCTGGAGATTTAGTCAACGTTCCTGACCGTGGTTCGGAGTGGTTTGACGATCGCCGAGGCGGAGCATTCTTTCCTTGTCTTCAGGGCAAAGCCAACTACCAGCTGGAACAGAATGGGATCACAACTACTTATCACGGTGGCGAGATTATTCAGCACGGGCCCTTGTTTACCGCGATCGGCAACCATGAAGTGATGGGCAAAGTCGCAGATGATCGCAGTCTCAAGCAAGAATTCGCTCAGCCCCAACCTCGGCAGGTAGCCACAGATCTTTATCAATCAAATGTGAAACTAGGTAATGTTGCTGATGATGACCAGACAAAAGCTGAATGGATTAAAAACAACTCTTTTAATACCGATACTTACGAAGAAATTTTTACCCTGCCTCAAAGTAGTTCAGGGGTCAAAAAATATTATGCCACTACCTTTGGGGATATTAGATTAATCTCTCTTTATGTGACTAATATTTGGCGTAGTCCCAGCTTGAAAGTAGATGCTATGGGTCGATACAAAGAAAGTGAAGATAGCCTTGACCGTCCTCAAGATTGGGGCTATGGACAGCATATTTTTGAGGCGATCGCTAAAGGAAGCCCGCAATATGAATGGTTAAAACAAGAATTATCCAGTCAGGCTTATCAACAGGCTAAATACAAGATTGTCATGTTTCACCATCCACCCCATACCCTGGGAGGCAATATCGTTCCCCCTTTCACCAATCCCCAACCCAGGGAAACTTACGCCGAAGATGGCAGACTAACATCCCGCTATTACGATTACCCGATCAAAGATGATTATATTATCCGCGATCTGATGCCCCTACTAGAATCCGCAGGAGTCCAGTTAGTTTATTATGGGCATTCCCATCTTTGGAATCGGTTTCAAAGTGACTCAGGTATGCACTTGCTAGAATCTTCCAATGTCGGCAATAGCTATGGCGCACATGTTGGAGACAACAAGCGGGAGATTCCCCCTTACAACCCTGAGAATTATCTAGCGATCGGCGATCCTAATGGTTTACAGCCAATTGTGCCTAGTATTGCCCCACTGATGAATGATGCAGGAGAACTATTACCCTATATTGCTAGTAATGAAATTACCGCCTTTAGTATTTTTGATACCGCTACTGGAAAAGTAAGCAGCTATCGTTACGATCTGCGTCAGCCTGATGTGCCTGCAATCCTCTTTGACCAGTTTGAGCTAAATCATTAAACTAGACCACAGGGCAATTTGTAGTCAATTATTCAAATCGTGGTTACAATTGCTCCTACTTTAGGCTTATTTTTAGTTTTATTCAATACGTTTATTCAAGATGATTATAGACAGCGCTCAACAAGAAATTTTAAACGATCTCGATAGATTGAGCATTAGCTATCAAATCAAGATTTATTCCGTAAAAAAGGAGGATTGGCAACCATATTTTCATCAATTATCTTTGGATTCTCACCAACACAACCAGCTATTTTTAGCCCACAACAGGTTGTTTTCCGAAAACAAGCAAGTATCTCTCAACAATCAATCGCTTCTTCTTAGTGGTCTAGCTTTAAGTAAAAAAAAATCAATTAAAGCAATTCATCTAGTTAGTAATCATGACTGTTTTTCCGCAACTATCGGATGCCCTTCCCATGGATTAGGAAAAAAATTACCAAATATAAAAAATAGCTCCCATGCTCGATGGAAATGTATTGTCAATCTGAGTTCAGGGCAAGAAAAAGAGCATCTAGAGTTAATCATCACCTTTGATGATGAGCAAAAAATCAGCTTTAAAACCATAGAATTTGCCTTGGGCAAACTGAGTCAGCAACCCAAAAAAATCAATCATAAAATCAGCAATGACCTAGCTTGTAAAGTAGAATCAATCTACAATAGTCGTTTGCAGATGGAACGCAATATTTTGCAGGGCAAAAATTATCTATTTGCCATTGGTAATCCCAGATCTGGAACAACTGCTTTAGGAAAACTATTGAATTCTAGTCCCGAAATCTGTTTGGGTATTGAACGATATTCTCTGGATGAAAATGTTTCGGCTTCATCTTTTACTAAAGAATCTTTTTTCGATGCCAAAAGTGCCAACTATTTAGTCCGTCCTCATCTCTACGAGGAAATTAAACCCAAATTCGACCAGGCTAAGTATATTGGTGACAAAAGACCCCGATTTGTCAAGTTCTGGCGCAATACTTGGTTAAATTTGCCTAAAGCAAAAATCGTCTATATTTTCCGGAATATTTATGACGTGGCTTGTTCCTACAATACTAGAGCTAATAATGCTGCCTTGGGAATTGATCAATCTTGGTCAAGCGCCAGAGATTTTTCTAAAGCTGTCAAAGACTGGAACGAAGGGCTACAGGAAGTGAGAAACCTGGCACAGTTTTACACGGTTTATTTTGTCAAATATGAAGATTTTTTTGTCGAGCAATTAAAAATGCTGCATCTATTTGATTATTTGCAGGTTAATACAGCCGAGTCAGGTGTTCAAAAAGGTATGAATCAAGTTCGCCAAGGTGCTTTGTCCTTGAAAGATAAACCCAGAATTCTCTCTGACTTAGAAATAAAGTATATTGATGAGCATGCTGATTTGGAGTCTTATAATTATCTGCTAGGTCTTTATGAAAAACAGTTTAAAGCGCAAAAAGTATAAAACGAAACTCAAAAAACAAAAACATATTGAGAAAAAACCATCGCAATACTAATTCCTAAACTCAGACCTACCAGGACTTGAAAGGGAGTGTGTCCCAGTAACTCTTTTAATCTTTCTTCATTGAGATTATGTTTTTCTTGAAATAGCTCATCGATTAACTGATTGAGTATTTTTGCTTGCTTGCCTGCTGCTTGACGAACCCCTGCTGCATCGTACATGACAATGATGGCAAATAGACAGGCGATCGCAAATTCTGCTCCCGACCACCCCATAGTTAAACCAACGCTAGTTGCCAAAGCCCCAACTAAAGCTGAGTGGGCGCTGGGCATCCCGCCAGGGGAAAGTAAATAGGCAACGTTTAACTTATGGTTTCTAACTAAGTCAATCACTAACTTTAATCCCTGAGCAGTGATGCAGGCAATGAGTGCAACTATCAATATCTGATTTTGTAAGATATCAGCAACGTCCTGCATGGTTGATTTTCCTAGCTCTAAAAAATTGTGTAAACAGATTCAGATCGATATGATTAGCGATCGCGAGTGACGATATAGTTAGCGATGGCTCTTAACGGCTCAGCTTTTACACCATAGGTAGCAAGTTGGGCGATCGCATTCTCCACCAACTCTTGGGCCTTGAGTCGAGATTTTTCTAATCCCCATAAACTAGGATAAGTAGCTTTTTGCGCCTGTAAATCTTTTCCCGCCGTTTTACCTAACTGCTCGTCAGTAGCGGTAATATCTAAAATATCATCAATTATCTGAAAAGCTAGACCAATATTTTGAGCATACTGAGATAGTCTGGTAATATCTTCCGTCTTAGCATTCGCCAGAATGGCTCCACACACTACGGAGGCTTCTAGCAAGGCGCCAGTTTTATGAGTATGAATAAAGCTGAGGGTTTCCGCGGTAATATCAGATTTGCCTTCCGATTCTAAATCTAATACCTGTCCCCCCACTAAACCCGCGGCTCCCACTGTACGACCTAAGGAAGCTACCACCTGAATGATGTTTTCTGGAGCGACCTGCTTCGTTTTGGTAGCAACATATTCAAAGGCATAGGCTAGTAAACCATCCCCCGCTAAAATGGCAATATCTTCGCCATACACCTTGTGATTGGTGGGTTTCCCCCGACGGAAATCGTCATTATCCATCGCCGGGAGATCGTCATGAATCAAGGACATGGTGTGAATCATTTCTAAGGCACAGGCGGTAGGCATTGCCATTGCTTCTGTCCCCCCCATCAAGTCACAGGTTGCCAAGCACAAAATTGGTCGTAGCCTTTTTCCCCCAGCCAGCAAAGAATAACGCATTGCCTCATAGATTTTTTCTGGTCTGGCGATCGCAATTGACTGGTCTAAAGCTTGTTCAACTAATATCTGCTGCTGTTGTAAATAGTTGTCTAAGTCAAATATGGCAGGTGTTTCTGGCTCAGTTAGTTTTTGGTTGGCTTGTACCATATAGCAGTCAAATATAGTAATTAATTTACGGTTTATTATCTCTTGCTTGGGTATTTTAACCAAATTTGTTCAGGCTTCGATCACCGCTGTTGAGTTTTGTTGAGTAATGCTATTTTTGTTGTGCCCCCAAAAATATTTGCTTCCCTGTCAGCCAAAGATAGTACAAATCTTGAGAGAAGGAATAAGTTTCTAGATATTCCAAATTAATTCGTACTTTATTAGGAAAAATCACCTTGTTTTTGTATTCTAGGGGGTCACTAACCTGAGCCATAATCTGTTCTTCATTTTTATAAAAGATAGTTGCTGGTCCAGTAATGCCGGGTCGCAAACAAAGTAATCTAGACTCGTCGCCTTGCAACTTATCTGCATATCCAGGAACGTCAGGTCTCGGACCTACTAGGCTCATTTCACCCACCAGTACATTCCAAAATTGGGGTAGCTCATCTAACTTCCACCGTCTTAAATAGACTCCAACAGGGGTCACTCTCGTATCCCCCGCTACTGTAATTACACTATCTTCTGCTGAACGAATTACCATTGTCCGAAACTTTTTGATCTCAAAGATCTTGCCATACCTACCTACCCGTTTCTGAAGAAAAAAAATAGGTCTCCCAGATGTTAGCCAAATTGTTAGAGCAATCAGACTCAGCGGTAATGCTAAAACAAGTAAAGCTAGAGATGCTAATATCATGTCGAACAAACGCTTGCCAAATACTAGATATAAGTACGAGTCCAGATATTGAACTATTGGATGCTTATTTTTTTTAATATGCTGATCGTTCACAGTATGTCTGTTTTTTAAATTGAAAAATTACTAATTAAGTTGCAAAATGATTGCAATCTCAATAATATAGAGCTTGTTCGTATAGATCTTGATGAAGTTGCAGAATATTTTTGATATCGTAATTCGACATGTATTCATGCCCTTTGCGTCCCATAAGTTGCGATTTTTGGGGATTATCTAAGATCCACTTCATGGCAGTAGCAATAGCCTCAATATTGCCCACGGTCACTAGTAAACCTCGGTCTTCTGCTAGAAGGTCTCTGGTTCCTCGAATATTCGTACCAATTACAGGAGTATCTAAACAAAAAGATTCCATAATACATCTGGGAAGACCTTCTCGTTCGGAAACTAGTAAAGTAGCAACTGAACTACAGATCAAAGTGGGTATATCTTGACGGTAACCTAGTAAATGAACTTGTTTTTCTACTCCCAGTTCAAGGGCTAATTCTCTTGTTGCATCCATTAATGGTTTTGGCCCAAATCCAGCAATAACTAGGTGAATTTCAGGTCTTCCCAAGCAAGCCAATGCTCGCACCATGTCTCGATGTCGTTTGTTGAGAGTAAATTCGGCGATCGCCAAAAAGATCTGGTGGTGAGGAGCTAATTTAAGTTCTTGACGTAACTGGAAAATATCATCTTCTGAAACGTTGTGGCGATTATAGAAATTAGGTTCAACTCCTATGCCTGGCATATAAACAATTTTTTTTCTGGGAACCAGTCGAAAGCGCTGGGCAGAGCGCCGATCATCCTGATTAATTACTACTAAATAGTCTGTCCAAGCACCCCCAAGTTTTTCTAAAGCTAAAAACACGGCATTTTTTAATAGATTGCCATCTGCATGAAAGTGAAAACCATGAGCAGTATAAATTACTTTTGTTTTGTTTTGTTTTCTTAAACTGTTGAGAGCGTATCTAGTAATAAAAGCGGCGATTGGAGTGTGTACATGGACTATATCATATTGCTCTTTTGCCATGACTGCCCGCAGAGTTTTTGGGGCAAGAAAAAGATTTTTTAGATCCAGAGGATTACGGGAAAATTCAATATCCCACACTTGATCAAAAGTCTTAATACACCGAGGACAAGCTGAAACTTTTGAAGCCATTGCATCTACTTGCCAACCTTGACTACGAAAATAATCGGCAAAGGGAAACAGAAAGTCTCTGAAAACACTTGAGACCGTAGCAACCATTAAAAGCTTTGGCATAATTAAATATCTTTTAACTTATTTGATGAAAAATTAAAATAATTAAGTAATATTAAATATTTATTAGGTAAAAATAATAATTGCAGATTATGAGGGAAATTGGCTCAACAATACTGCAAATTTTGTTAAATCTTATACAATTAGAAACATTTTTGACGTTATTTGTCAATTAGCTTGGTTGTATCTTGTCGATGAGACTTATCTATCCGACATCTGAATAGTTTATCAATGCTCAATCCAGCGATCGCAAAGCTGTATTACATTAGTGGAGCCTAATCGAAATTTGTTCATAGCAAGCCACCAATGATTATCAACCAAAATTATCTTCTAGATTTGGTGAATTTAATAAAATCTGTAATGGATGATGCGATCGGGTAATAATATACAGATGAGAAGATGAGTAAACCTTTAACTAAATTCACTTCGTTGAAACTGTGACAGAAGCAAAAAGCTACAAGGAATCCGTAAATCTGCCCCAAACCGAATTTAATATGCGGGCGAATGCCGTAGAGAGAGAACCAGAATTACAGCAATTTTGGGCGGAAAATCAAATTTACGAGCAACTGTCACAAAATAACATTAAGGACTCCTTTATTCTCCATGATGGGCCTCCCTACGCTAACGGTTCACTCCATATGGGTCATGCTCTGAATAAAGTTCTCAAGGACATAATCAACAAATACAAGTTATTACAAGGACACAAGATAAACTATGTTCCTGGTTGGGATTGTCATGGGCTGCCCATTGAATTGAAAGTCTTGCAAAAGATGAAATCCCAAGAGCGACAAGAACTAACTCCTCTTAAGCTACGACAAAAAGCCAAAGAATTTGCAATTCAAGCACAACAAGAACAATGTGCCAGCTTCAAGCGTTATGGGATCTGGGGAGATTGGTCACATCCCTACCTTACCCTTTCTCCTGAATACGAAGCAGCGCAGATCGATGTTTTTGGGCAAATGGTCTTAAAGGGTCATGTTTATCGCGGTTTAAAGCCCGTCAATTGGAGTCCCAGTTCTCGTACGGCACTAGCTGAGGCGGAATTAGAATATCCTGAAGGGCATACTTCTCCCAGTATCTATGTGGCTTTTCCAGTTATTCAGTTAGGTAGAAATGCAGCAGAATTATCGCCTTATTTACCTAATCTGACAGTAGCAATCTGGACGACCACTCCCTGGACGATCCCTGGTAATTTAGCTGTGGCAGTCAATGGCGAATTAGAATATGCAGTAGCCCAAGCCAGTGATGGGCGATATTTAATTGTGGCTAAAGATCTGATCCCACAATTGTCCACAACCCTAAAAACTGATTTAACCGTCAAAACTGTTTTATTGGGTAGAGAGTTAGAGAATACTGTTTACCGACATCCTTTATTTGATCGTGAGAGTAAAGTTGTCATCGGCGGGGACTATATCACCACAGAATCTGGTACAGGTCTCGTCCATACTGCCCCTGGACATGGACAGGAAGATTACATCACAGGACAAAAATATGGTTTGCCGATTCTTTCTCCTGTAGATGATGGGGGAAATTTTACCGAAGAAGCAGGTCAGTTTGCTGGGTTGCAAGTGGTAGCCAAGGGCAATGAAAAAGTCAGTGTCGGCAATCAAGCAATTATCGATGCCTTGCAAGAGGTGGGAGCGTTACTAAAGCATGAGGAATATGCCCATAAATATCCTTATGACTGGCGTACGGGTAAACCGACGATCTTCCGCGCTACTGAGCAATGGTTTGCTTCGGTAGAAGGATTCCGCGATGAAGCATTAAAAGCGATCGCCGAAGTTACTTGGATTCCCCCTCAAGGAGAGAAACGAATCACGCCGATGGTAAGCGATCGCTCTGATTGGTGTATTTCCCGTCAGCGTGCTTGGGGCGTACCGATTCCCGTATTTTATGACGAGGAAACTAACGAACCTCTGTTAACGGCAGAAACGATCAATCACGTTAAGGCGATCATTGCCGACCAAGGTTCTGATGCCTGGTGGGAATTATCCGTAGAGGAATTATTACCTGAGTCCTATCGTCAGAATGGACGCACCTATCGCAAGGGTACAGATACCATGGATGTCTGGTTTGACTCTGGTTCATCTTGGGCTTCTGTTGCTCAGGCAAGAGGTTTAAAATATCCCGTAGATATGTATCTCGAAGGCAGTGATCAACATCGGGGTTGGTTTCAATCGAGTTTGCTTACCAGTGTGGCAGTTAACGGCATTGCTCCCTACAAGACTGTCTTAACTCATGGCTATGTGGTGGATGAGAAAGGCTTCAAGATGAGTAAGTCCAAGGGGAATGGTATCGCTCCTGAGTTAATTATTGAAGGGGGTAATAATAAGAAACAAGAACCTCCCTATGGAGCAGATGTGTTGCGTCTTTGGGTAGCTTCTGTGGACTATTCTTCCGATGTCAAGATTGGCAAAAACATCATCAAACAAACTTCCGAGAGTTATCGCAAAGTGCGTAACACCGCTCGTTTTTTACTAGGTAACTTACACGATTTTGATCCTAGTAAAGATGCTATTCCCTACGCTGACTTACCTGAATTAGATAAATATATCTTGCATCGGATGACGGAGGTATTTACTGAAGTCAACTCCGCTTATGATAGCTATGAATTCTTCCGCTTCTTTCAAGCAATTCAAAACTTCTGTGTCGTTGATCTATCTAACTTCTATTTAGATATCGCCAAAGATCGACTTTATATCAGTAGTCTAGATTCCTTCCGTCGTCGAAGCTGTCAGACAGTATTAGCCATAGCTATTGAAAATCTCGCCAAAGCGATCGCCCCTGTCTTGTGTCACATGGCTGAAGATATCTGGCAAGCTTTACCCTATGATACTGGTTATAAATCGGTGTTCCAAGCTGGTTGGGTGGAAGTCAAAGAAGAATGGAATAAAAAGAAAATAGGTTCAAAAAATGCCAGATTTCTAAAATTTTGGGAAGACATCAGAACATTGAGAGATCAAGTAAATCAGGTAATGGAGGAAGCTAGAAAAGATAAAGTAATAGGCTCTTCATTAGACGCTAAAGTATTATTTTGTGTGAAAGAGTTTGAACAGCATATTGACAAAGAGATATCTCTATCAAAGAAGTCTTTGAATTTGTTAAATCCTAAAAACAGTGTCGATGATAAAAGCGTTGATCAATTGCGTTACTTCTTCTTAGCTTCTCAAGTTGAATTAGTCGATTCCCTTCCTGACGCTGAATATAAAAGTAAATCAGATATCGCCAATATTGCTGTAGTTAAAGCTGACGGTGAAAAATGCGATCGCTGTTGGAATTATTCTCTGTCTGTTGGTAGTTTTGCTGAAGATCCGACCATTTGCGATCGCTGCAATGCTGCCTTGAAAGGTGAATTTTAATTGACTGTAGGGGTAATTCATTAATTATCTTTACTGTCTTGATAGTGTGATAACAATTAGTGAGGAAAAACTAGTGAGGAAAAATTAGTGAGGAAAAACAATTTTACCAACAGCTAAATAAGGAATTACTTGCGTAATATTGTGTCAAGCCTTAACAAACACTTTTACATCGATTTTTATCGTTAAAATAGTTCATACTAGCTGGAGACAATATACAAATAGAAATCTATCGTAATGGTTACTGGAGATTTTTATAATGAAAGTCAATTTTAATATTATGACAAAAACTGAGTTAAGAGCTTATTTAGTTGAACATCCTAACGATCAAAATGCTTTTCAAGCTTTTGTAGATCGTTATACTTCTGAAGCTTCTTCTCCAACATATTCAGTGGTACAATCTCCAGAAGAAATACAAGAGGTAGATAATTTAATTCAGCAAAAACTGACTCAAACCAAGAGTAGTTAATTAATTTTTGTTGATATTATTTTATTTTATTTGGTTTATGTTTGAAGCCTTTGGTTGGGTAATTGTTTCTTCATCTCTTGAAGTTTTTACTGACGATATGCCTTTGGAAGAAATTGATGAACTAGACGACCAAGTTAACCTAAAAAATCAACAGCTATTTCAAAATTTACGACAATATCTTGTTGATCATGAAGATGTAATGTTCAAATGGCATTTACATGAACATTTAAATAACATACAAGGTGTTTTACAATTTACTTATTCTCGTAATCATAAATCTTTGCTAGTTTGGGAGCTTCTAAATTGGATTGCCCAGAATGGTAATAGCTCTTATGGTATTGTTTATTTTAATGATGATGAGGCTATTGATTTCAACGAGTATAAAATTTTGCGGATTTCACGGGGAGAAGTAAAAGAATTTAATGATCCTTTTTTATCACCGATTATTCCAATAATTAAATCGTCATATTATGCGTTTCTCGTATTCGTTAGATACACTTTGGTTTTGTTTGGGAAAGGGGAAAAGGGAAAAGGGGAAAAAGCAGTACCTCATGGTTCTGGGAAAAGCTATAAGTAGATCCAAAAAAAATAGATATAACAAGCAGCGATCGCTGTTTCAAAGTCAAATCAATTACACCAAAGAACCGCCACAACTAGAACCTGTCCCTGCGGTGCAGCCATAGCAATAGTTAGCGGTTTTAATTTCTTTAATGACATCTAGGTCATCCAATGATAATAATTTTGCCACGGTGAGGCGATCGCGATCGCTGGCAGTAGCGGCAATGTTTTCCATCTGGTTAAAGTCACAGTCATAAACATTCCCTAGATAGTCAATGGATAGTTCCTGACGACACATGAGACTAGGTAAAGTAGCAGGATTATAATTCTCAGCTAAAAACTGGAGGTAATCATCATGAATTGCTCGGCGCTGCAAAAACTGCTTGGTTCTGCCAATGGGAATATTGGTGATGGTAAATAGATGATTGAATTGAATCTGGAACTGTTCTGCTAAATACGCTTTATAGTCCTGTTCTAATTTTTGTTGGTTGGGAGTTAGGGAAAAATTACTGTTGGTCGGTACTGGCGGATTGTAAACCAAATCGAGCACTAGATTAGGATCATTGCCATAACCGAGGCGGTTTAACTGTTGGATAGCCTGAATCGACTTACTATAGACCCCTGATCCTCTTTGTTTGTCTACATTATCCTCAAGATAGCAGGGAAGAGAAGCCGCAACACGCAGTTGGTGGTTCGCAAAGTATTCGGGCAAGTCGGCAAATCCAGATTCAAAAAAGATCGTTAAGTTAGAACGAACAATTACTTCTTTTCCCTGGGCTTTAGCTGCTTCAACTAGAGGACGAAAACCATAGTTCATCTCAGGCGCACCTCCCGTTAGATCGACAGTGCGGATCTGCGGGAAACGATTAATCACCTCGATCAGCTGCTGACATATTTCTGGAGATAATTCTTCCGTACGTTTCGGACTCGCCTCCACATGACAATGGTTGCAGGCAAGGTTACATTTACGACCCAGGTTGATTTGTAAGACCGTAATCTGATTTTTAGTTAACGGTTGATTTATCTGCTGGGCAAAGGGGGTAATAGAAGTTTTGGTATGGGTCATGAAGGAGTGGAATTCGGAGTTTGGAGTTCGGAATTCGGAGTTTGGAGTTTGGAGTTTGGAGTTCGGAGTTTGGAGTTCGGAGTTCGCCCTAAAGGATTAGCTCCTTACGTCGCGTCGAGTTCGGATGATTAACAGCAATCCCCAGGGGAACAACAGTCATCGCTAGTAGTTTCTGTCAGATTGTATTCCGCCCCTTTAGTTTCACGGGCATGGCGCACAGCTTTAGTTTTACAGTTAAATTCTGCTGCCTCTGCTAGAGGAATCTGCTCATAGGGTTCAATGCCGATTACGTCGCCACTGTAGGGACTACAACAACTAGTCATAATGTTGTAGGTCTTATCACATACCGCCATTCTTTCCCCCCGACAGAAGACATGACCATCATCATCAACCACCTGTTTCCAAGGGCCTTTATAGACCAGGGACTGCTTTCTTTCTAGACAAACGCCTTCTTTTCCTTTGTAAGCTCTGACGGTCATAGAACGAAATTCAACGCCGTCAATTACTTGCCAGGGAGTCTCTTCTCGCTTGAGGATTTCTACCCCATAAAACCCTGCCACTTCAAACATTTTCAAGAACAGATCTTCTCTAAATGCCCCCGCAATACAACCACTCCACAGATCAGGGTCATTCATAATTTTGGGTGTGGGGTCTTCATCACAGACAATATCAGAAATAACTGCTCTACCACCCCGTTTTAAGACCCGAAAGATCTCTGCAAATAACTGTTGTTTGTCTTGGGGACGCACTAAATTAAGAACACAATTGGAAATTACTACATCGACCCTGTTTTCAGCAATTAGAGGCTGGTGCTGTCTCAGGCGATCGCATTCTGCTTCATATGCCCCAATCTTGTCTACTGATGTTACAGGATTGCTCTGTAGCCAGGTTTCTACTTGATCTAAAGGTAATTTTAAATCCTGAATTTTGCCTTTGACAAACTCAGTGTTGCCATAACCGAGCTTATCTGCCATCTCTGTTTGATATTTCCGCGCCAGGTTCAGCATCTCATCATTAAAATCTACACCGATGATTTTGCCTGCTTGCCCCACTTTTTGCGCCAAAATATAGCAGTTTTTTCCTGCCCCTGAACCTAAATCCACCACGGTTTCTCCCTCGTTGACGTAGCGGGTAGGGTCGCCACAACCATAGTCTTTGGCAATAATTTCGGCGGGCAAGTTTTCAGTATAGTTACCCTCGTATTCCGTGGGACAGCACAAACTAGGCTGCTGTTGTTTCGCACCTTCTTGATATCTCGATAGTACCGCCGACTCGATATCGTAATCTAGTTCCTTCAGATTATTCGACGTATTTGGCTGGTTAGTGGCAATCTCAGTCACAGATAACTAATCCCTTTATTTAACTTGTTCTGTTTACAGGTTATGAGTCATTAGTGAGTATAGACTTAAACCTTACTTCCCAAAAAATAATCCCAGATGATTTAATTTTTTCACCTACCAAGATCATTATGACTAAGGAAAATGATATTTCGCTGAGAATCGACATTTAATTACAGTTAGGTTTAATTTCAGGAATCCTCTCCCCTGCATTATTAGTACGATACGCCGTCAAGATAATCTTGCCCGACTTAGTTACCTTAATTCCTCTAGCTGGCTGTATTTTTCCCTGACTGGTTTCTAGCGGTTGAGGAATGCTAGCTTGAGCAGGGTTTTCATTTTTGATGTTCTCAGAGTTTAAGGGGGTATCTGGTGCAGGATGGACTCCGCCTCTACCGGCGATCGCCAACCCATTATTTGCCTTCTCTTCTCGATTAGCAGAACAAGTTTGGTCAGTAGTTTGCTTTGCTTCGACTACGTTACTGGGCAATTCTGTTGCTCCTTGGAGCGGATTAATGTCAGAGGTATTAATATTAACGCGGCCGTCTAAATCGAATTCAGAACTAGCATTGATATCATTAGTTGAATTGTTTAAAGTGCGTTCTTCAATTCCAAGAACTGATTCGGTATTAATAGTAATATTGCCACCATTGCCTTGTTCTGCGCTGGCAAAAATATTGCTATCTTTGCCTGGAAAAGCAATAATTACATCAGCATCAATCTTTAAGTTACCTCCATTAGAGTTATTAAATGCTTCAGCAGAGATATCGCCATTGTCTAAAGCTACAACATCGGCATTAATATCGATTAAGCCAGCATCTCCTTTTCCAGTACTAAACGTTGAAATAATAGCACTATCAACAATATCTAAGTTTTTGGTAGTAATACTAATAGTTCCTCCATTTCCTCTAGCTGTTTCATCAACACTATTAAAGATTGCACTAGGAAACCCGTCGCCACTATCTTCACCACTTAAAACAATTGAATCTTGAGCATTGATAGTGGTGTTTCCTGCATTACCTCTACCTCTAGTAAAGCTATTAATTTGACCACCATTAATTAAGGAAAGTTTACTAGTAGTAATATTAATATTGCCAGCATTACCAATGCTATTACCTTGATTACTGGCAAAAATTCCTGCTCTTCCAGAGTCACCAATAATTTTGCTATCAATACTCAGAGTATCAGCTACATCAATAGTAATATTCCCTCCATCTCCTTGAACAATATTCCCAGTATTCTCATTAAAGATAGAGTTCCCAGAAGTGCTGGCATTTATTTCACCTCCACTAGTTAGAGAAAGATTTTTGGCAATAATGTTTATTTCGCCTCCATTACCTATCCCTGACGTACCAGCCTCTACACTTGCATTATTTGATATAGAAAAATCTCCAGTGGAAATTTGCATATTGCCTCCATTTCCTTCTTCGTCTCCTGATAATCCTGATGTGGTGGAAATAAAACTATCATCGAGAGTAATTGATTTAGTGGCATTGATGTCGATTGAGCCAGCATCTCCTTGTCCAGAGGTATAAGCATTAATTGAACTATCTTCAGTTAAAGAGAGATTGGCTGTCCTAATATTTAAATTTCCACCATTACCTTCTGCATCGGATGCTACTGAGCTGGAAATTTCACCCAAAATACCATCGAGAGTAATTGATTCAGTGGCATTAATGTCAATTGAGCCAGCATCTCCTTTTCCAAAGGTAATGGTAGTAATTTCACCGAGATTTAAAGAGAGATTGGCTGTATTAATGCTTAATTTTCCAGCATCTCCTTGTCCAAAGGTATCCGCCTCAATTGCTCCGCCCTCAACAGAGAGATTAGGTGTGGTGATCTTTATTTCTCCACCATTACCTTCCGCATTTTCTTCTACCGTGCTGGAAATACTACTTTTAGTATTATTATTAAGAGTAACTGATTCAGTGGCGTTAATGTCGATTGAGCCAGCATTTCCTTTTCCAAAGGTATCGGCATTAATTTGTCCACCACCATTATTATTAAAAGTAGTAAGAGAGAGATTAGCTGTAGTAATATTCAATTTTCCACCATTGCCTTCTGCATCTTCTCCTACTGCGCTCTCAATCACACCATTATCGAGAGTAATTGATTCAGTGGCATTAATGTTGATTGAGCCAGCATTTCCTTTTCCCAAGGTATTAGCACTAATTAAACTATCTTTAGTTAAAGAGAGATTGGTTGTCCTAATATTTAAATTCCCACTATCTCCTACGGCATCTTCTCTTACGTCACTCCCAAGCGAACTATTATTGAGAGTAATTGATTCAGTGGCGTTGATGTCGATTGAGCCAGCATTTCCTTTTCCCAAGGTAGCAGCAGTAATGTAACCATCTTTATTAGTTAAAGAGAGATTGGCTGTAGTAATATTTAAATTTCCACCATTGCCTTCTGCATCTTTTGCTACCGCACTCTGAATCGAACCATTATTGAGATCAATTGATTCAGTGGCATTAATGTCAGTTGAGCCAGCATTTCCTTGTCCCAAAGTATTGGTATTAACTGTTCCGCCATTAGTTAAAGAGAGATTGGTTGTAGTAATGTTTAAATTTCCACTATCTCCTACGGCACCCGAATAGACCAGACTACCGATTGCGCTAGTCAAATCGTTTGATGAATTTTGACCATCAATTTTAATGGTATCAATAGCATTAATCTTAATAGTCCCTGGCAAGTCTTGACTAAGTGAATCTCCTAAGGTGCTAGCTTCAATTTGAGAAGCTTCTGTCAGACTAATATTTTTTCCCTGTACTTGAACATCACCAGCAACTAAACCACTAGCATCGATATTTGCGGTTTTAGAAAGTTGAATATCTTGAAAATTTTGTACTCTTGCATAATCTAAACCAAAACCTTCATTTACAGGAGTTAAGCCAATCTGTTCATTACCTTGGAGACTACCTAATTCGATTCTCCCGCCTGGGGTTTTAATAGTTGCACCTTCTAAATTTATCTTGCCTCCTACTAAAGCCAAAGTCTTGTCCGAATCAACTCGTAAAGCATTTTCTGTATCAATTAAATCGTCGGTTTTTTCTCGTGTACCTTGACCATCACCTCGTACAGTAATATCCCCTGGCTGATCCCGAAAACCTAACCCAATAGGTGCATTAACCGTCAACAAAGGCGGATTATCTAAATCTGCTGCGCTAAACTCCCCATCCTCAAACAAAATACTACTAGCACTACTGCCATAAAACGAGCCTCCAACATTTAAACTGGCATTCTCCCCAAACAAAATACCAGCAGGATTAATTAAAAATAAATTAGCGCTGCCATTAGCGCGAATTGCTCCATCTATATCAGAAACATTGCCTCCTGTAACTCGGCTGAAGATGTTAGAGATACTGTCAGCATTATTGAAAAAAGCTTCATTCCCTGTCTCGACGGAAAAATCTTGAAAGCTATGAAATAAATTATCTCCTCTGGTTTCTCCTCCCGTGATTTCAGCAGTATTCCCGTTTTCAGTAACTTGAGTATTGACGGTATCGTCTGAGGTGACTTGAGCAAGGAAGCTTGGCGAGGTTTCCTCGCCTAAAGCAAGTCTTGCTTCAGCTAAAACTGGATTATTTGTAGTGCCGAGATAGCCAAGAGTGCAAAGAGAAAGTCCCAACCAGGTAAATAAAGCCCACATTCCGCTGGTTGGAGAGGTCGCCAGAGAATTAAAATATAGTCAAACCGAGGCTAGATCGCAAAGAGGTCGTTATCACTTCAGAAATAAGC
>JBJOPG010000097.1:0-13705 GCA_046050865.1 Cyanobacteriota bacterium | reverse complement strand
AGAGTTTTATTAACAGATGAACCAGGCTTAAGGGCGATCGCACCTATATCGATTAAACCGTTTGAGCGTTGCGGATCAAAGATGCGAATAAAGTTAAGATCGCTAGTAACTACTGTCCCATCAGAACCAAAAGAAGCCCCTAATGTAAACAACCCTTTAACAGTGATACGGCGGTCTTCTAATTCGGCGATAACTTGGTGTTTTTGCCGCAGTAATTCACCTATATCGCCAAATTCGGGTCGAGAAGCGCGATCGAACAAAACTACATCGGATTCTCGCAATAAAGGTAATTTTGACTCAATTTCAGGGATATCCAGCACGTTCTCTTCAGGGTCGATACCGATGGTCATCAGGTTGCGGGTTTTTTTTGTTTGAGGGTTTTTCCATGAGCCATAACCGATATAGACCGAACCAACAGACTCTACTTCTGGTAATCCCAAGGATTGATATAGACGTTTTTGAGAAAACTCTTTTAATTCCACTAAAGAGAGAGACTGAGAACCCAGCAAGAATATATCCCCCTTTAGTCGATGGTGTATTCTCACCGAGCTATCAAATAGGGCATCGCGAAATCCCAGCTGCATCAACATTAGAATCACCGCAAAGGCAATACCTGCTAATGCCACCACCAAACGAGTTTTTTCTCTAGTTAGTTGTAACCAGGCTAAAGGAGGAATGAAATTGAACATATATCAAAACTCTTGTTCAAAGCTGGAGTGGATTAAGGTGAGGTGGCAACTTTATTTGCCGATTCAATTTCTACATCAACCTGCAAATTAATTAAACCAGCAACCACAGAACTGTCCTTTTCATTTAGACGAATTTTGGCTTCGACCACCCTCGAATCGGTATCTGCCGCAGGATCGTTATCTAAAACGTCATTTTTGCTAATTTGCGAACTAATTTGCTCTACCGTACCTTGGATACTTCGAGGTAAACTAGAGTCAGTAATAGTCGCTTTTTGACCGAGTTTAATCTGACCAATATCGCTTTCGTAAACTTCTGCGACCACATACATTTGTTCGGTATCCCCTAGTTGCAGAATGCCATCCTCGTCGATAACTTCCCCAGAATAAGCCGCAATATCTAAAACTCGACCCGAGCGTGGGGCGCGAATCATGGTAAGCTCTAGGCGCGCTTTTGCCAGTTCCAGATTATCCTGTGCCGACTTGACCTGAATTTCACTTTGGGTTTGTGCCAGAGAAGCCTGAGCAGATGCTAGCTGCGCTTCGGCATTTTTCAAGTCTTGGCTACGAGTAGCAGTAAACTGTGCCAACACAGCTTGAGCATTTTCTAGTTCGGCTTTTTTGCTAAAGTATGTGACAGCATAGTCATCCAGAACTTGTCCCGAAACTGCCCCTTGTTCTTTTAGAAACTTATTGCGTTGATAATCTTTGCGGGCGGTTGCTGCTTCTGTCGATAATTGCTTAACTTGAGCTTCTTGAGCCTTAATTTCAAAAGATTGGGGCTGTTTAATCTGCTCGATGCGAGTCATCGCCTCTTGGATTTGAGCATCGCCGTATTTAGTTACGCTGTCATAACGAAAGGTAGCTTCTGCTAACTGGCTGGCAGCTAAATTTTTCTCTGCTAGCTTTTCGTCATAATTTTCTAAATAAGCGATGATTTGCCCTTCTTTTACCTGCTGACCTTCGCTAACTAATAATTGGCTAATGCGACTGCCACTAGTTCCACTAATTTCGATCACTTCACCCTTTGGTTCGACACGACCTAAAGAAGTGACATTTTTAACTACTGGAGCTTCCGCCACTGTTTGGGTAGTAGTAGCTTGAGGTGGGTTAGCTTGAATCCGCCAAAAATAGAGGATCGCCAAACTAGGAAATAAAGAAGCGATAACTGCTAAGGAAATTGTAATGCGACCTTTATTTAGTATTTGTTGTTCTGACATGTTGTTTAACTTTTTACAGCGACAGGCTTTTGCTCGGGAACTGTGGCTAAGGCGCGATTAGTCAATGAATGTAGTCCGTGTAAACCAGAAATGAGGGAGACAAAATCTTGACGAGAAGACCAATCGCCGTCAGTTTGGACGATGTTTTGAGCTTTGTTGAAGTAGGAATCTTTGGGTAGATGAGCGTCATAAAAGTATTTAACGAAGGACAGTACATCACCCAAGAAATTTTTGTATGCAGACTCGTAAGTGTTGAGAAACTCAATTTCTGATCCTGGGTTGTCTAAAGCTTGGTTCAGCATTCTTGCTCCCAAACTACCAGAATTCATTGCCAGCCAAACCCCAGTTGAAAAGAGCGGATCGACAAAACCAGCGGCATCTCCTGCCATCAAGAAGCCAGGACCACAGAATTTTTTGCAAGTATAAGACCAATCGCGGATTGAACGAATTGACTCGACTTGTTCGGCATTGGCTAAACGGCGACCAGTTTCAGCACTATTAGTAACAACTTTGAGATAAGTTTCGGCGATACTGTCGGTTAATAGCTGTTTATATTTATCTACTGTAGTTACCCAGCCAATACTAGTCAGCCCATCATGGCGAGGAATTACCCAAATCCAGCCGTCAGGTGTGTTTTCCGTCAGGATATTGCCCGCAGCCAAACCATCATACTGTTCGACATTTTTGAAATAAGTCCAGGTGGCAATATTTTTGAGCTTTTCATCATCTTCAACTAAATTAAGATGGCGACCCAACACCGCCGCTTGACCTGTAGCATCAACGGTATACTTAGCAGTTGCTTTTTGGCTCTGTCCTTGGGAGTTTTTGAATTCAACCCCCTGACAGCGATCGCCACTGAACAAAACATTAGTTACTTTATGTTCTTCTCGCACGTCCACCCCTTGACTTTGGGTGTGTCTGAGCAACAGGTCATCAAATTCCGATCTAATTACTTGATAGGTAGAGCCATACTTTTGAGCGGCAATTGAGCGATCGCAGAAGCGGACATCCCACGGTGCGCGATCTTGTCCCCAAACAAAGGTAGCACCATATTTTTTAGTAAACCCATGAGCATCTACTTTGTCTAATACTTCAAGCTCATCGAGAATTGGCACAACCCCAGGAACCATTGATTCGCCAATATGATAGCGAGGAAATTTTTCACTTTCTAAAAGTAAAACATCGCGATTTTGTTTAGCGAGTAAAGTAGCGATGGTTGAACCTGCTGGACCACCACCAATTACAATTACATCATGCTGTGTTTGAACCTGCATATATTTAATTTTTCCAAACTTGTGAGTATTTACAGAAAATTAGCGAAAACTGAGAAAACTTTTTTGTACAAGAGTAAAAGCTCTCTGACCTCAACTATTGCATTTAAAAGCTAGATGCGAGATGGAGAAAGGTTTTGGAACTGCTCAATTTATGTGTATTTTATGTCGAACGTTCGCGGGATTAATTCTGTAATATGCAAGTTGCGTTCGCCTGTCCGAAAACTTTATCTGTTTCCAAGTTCTTGGAGAATTACGTTGAAAATATTTGGTATTTTATTACTTATTTGGCACGACCAAAGATTTATCTTCTAAAAATACACAGAATATCCAAAAATCAGAAGAATCTACAAGATAGTTACTCAGCAAATATTTCATAATGATCGATATAAATCGAGTAAAGCGATCGCTATGAAACTTGAAAATCAAATGTATGAGGGTGCGCCTTGGTGTTTGGGCAGATATGATAGCTTTGAAGTTAATCAACCCAAGTTAATTACTCTTTTGGGTCATGATTATGTAATTTGGCGGGATGAAACAGGAAAGTTAAACGCGATAGATAACATTTGCCCCCATGCTGGAGCAAACTTAGCTAAGGGTGGATATATTGTAGATTTTCAGGGTAAAGATTGTTTAGCCTGTCCCTATCACGGTAACAAAGTCCAGTTTTTCGGCGATGGCACAGTGGTTATTGATGGCAAGGTTTCCAGTCAGCCTATACAACCAGTTTTACCGCTTAAAGTAGTCGATCGCTTGGTGTGGACCTATGGACTCAAGTGGCGAGAACAAGATGGCAAATTAGTAGCTCAACCGATTGAACCGAAACTACCTATTCCCAGCTATCTTAAGGTTCCTGATTTACCAAAAGGTTATGCACAACTAGAGTTAGAGGGATTGAATCATATTTACTCTCGCTCGGAATCTGTTAATTGTAATCTTGCTCAAGCTATCTGGAATATTCACGACGGGGAACATTTTGCGGGGACTCACAAAGATACCATGCTCTCTCAAGAGATAGAAATCAAAGATCTAACTCAAAACGAGCATCAATTATCCTGGCAGCTTATTCTCCATAAAAGAAGCGATCGCGATGTTAAAAGAAGTAAGATGAACCTGCTGGTGGAAAAAGTATTTGCTCAAAGTTTCAACACCTTTTTACCCAGTTTGGCAGTTATCACCCTAGAGTACCGAGGAAAAATAATTGTGGGCATTGTCACCATGTATCCAGAGTCGCCCCAACAAGTTAGATTATGCCTAGATAGTTACACAGATATAGATTTTAGCTGGTGGCAAAAACTGGTTAGGTTACCCCAGTTGGCAAATCTATTCCGCGATCGCTTAATCTTTGAAGATATAGCCATTTTGGAAAATTTGTATGAAACATTTGACCATAAGATTACCCTCAAAAATGATACTCCAGCCGAATTAGCAATGAACTATCTACAAACTTGGCATAATTAGCCTTTTGTCTATAGAAGTCGATTAAATTCTTCTTCCGTAATTCCTATCTGCTTTAAAA
This sequence comes from Cyanobacteriota bacterium, assembly GCA_046050865.1. Lineage (GTDB taxonomy): Bacteria > Cyanobacteriota > Cyanobacteriia > Cyanobacteriales > Xenococcaceae > Waterburya. Next base: position 9,009 of record JBJOPG010000097.1, on the reverse strand, counting down.
TTTCTTGAAATAACCAGCTACCAATTCAACATCTTGAGGCAAACAACGCCCCATTTCTTGATATTCTTCTAAGATCATGACGAAAACATTATCTAATTCTGCTCTTGCTGCTGCGGAAGTTTCCCCCCAAGCATGACATCCTTCAATTGCAGGAACGTATGCCACAAAAGTATTATTATCGTCGGGACGAATAACGACTGTGTAATCTTGTAGGGACTTCATTTAGTTACTCAAGATAAAAATAAAAATCATATTTTTAATTATAAAGAGCTTTGATGAATCTCTAGTTAATAGCTTGCCACCTAAAATTTTCAAAAAGTGTGATTGCTTAACAATTTAAACGTCAAGGGATAATGCCTTATATCCTTTAATGTTTTAGGACTACCCGCAAAACTTCATCATCAATGCAATTTTTCAGCACAACATCCTAAGATCTAAATAAGCATATCGAAATAACAGAATTTTTAAGCTAGTCATTTTATGGTTAAGTCTCTTCTTCCTCCTTCAAATCCCCAGCCAGCAGATATATCTGAGTCTGAAACTAAGACAGTTGCCCTAGATGTGGGAGGAATGAAATGTGCGGGCTGTGTTAAAGCAGTGGAGAGACAGCTTGAGCAGAATTCGGGGGTGATATCTGCCTGTGTAAACCTCATTACTGAAGTGGCGGTGGTGAAGTATCGAGCTGCCAATCTTTCCCCAGAAACCCTAGCGGAGAAATTAACAAAAACAGGTTTTCCTAGTAAACTACGAGCAAGCGATCGCAGTATCTATCAAATCGCCCAGTCAAATCAAGCCAAGCGACAGCAGCAAGAGCAGCAGTGGACTCAGCAATTAATTACTGCCACAGTGTTGTTGGTCTTTTCTGGTATTGGTCATCTACATCATTTAGGATTGCCGACTATACCGATTCTGGGCAATATTTGGATTCATTTTGGGTTGGCGACTTTAGCTTTATTATTTCCAGGGCGATCGCTCTTAATCGATGGTGGGCGCAGTCTGGTTCAAGGAATACCGAACATGAACACCCTTGTGGGGTTAGGCACTGTTAGCACTTACCTGGCTAGTTGTTTTGCGCTATTTTTGCCGAATTTGGGTTGGGAATGTTTTTTTGATGAGCCAGTCATGTTGTTGGGCTTTATTTTGCTGGGGCGAACTCTGGAAGGAAAAGCCCGTAATCGCGCCTCTGCCGCCCTCGAAAAGCTGGTGATGCTCCAGCCTCCCATTGCTCGGTTAATTGGCAAGCAGAAAAACTCGGAGACGATTGAAATTCCTGTAGAACAAGTCAAACCTGGGGAATGGCTGCGGGTCTTGCCAGGAGAGAAAATCCCCGTAGATGGCACGGTGATTACAGGAACGACGACGGTGGATGAGGCGATGCTCACAGGGGAATCTGTAGCAGTGGTCAAAACTAGTTCGGATCTGGTGCGGGCGGGGACGATCAATCAGTCGGGAGTGATTACCCTGGAAGTAACGGGCATTGGACAAGATACCACTCTGGCAAAGATTATCAACTTAGTCGAAACTGCTCAAACTCGCAAGGCTCCTGTGCAACAGCTAGCGGATACCATTGCGGGTTACTTTGCCTATGGAGTCATGGCGATCGCCACGATTACATTTCTTTTCTGGTATTTTGTGGGGACAAATCTGTGGGATTCCGTATTAACCAGTGACCTTCAGGGGATGAATATGCCCATGATGGAGATGGGCAAAATGGCGGCAATGAGCAAGACAACTTCTCCTTTGCTGCTGAGTCTCAAATTGGCGATCGCCGTTTTGGTCATTGCCTGTCCCTGCGCTTTAGGTCTGGCTACACCAACGGCAATTTTAGTAGGCACCAGCATCGGTGCAGAATCAGGAATTCTCATCAAAGGGGGTGATGTTTTAGAACGAATGCAGCAGTTAAATACTGTGGTGTTTGATAAAACTGGCACCTTAACTATCGGTCAACCCCAAGTCACAGAATGTATCCCCTTAGCCGAAGTTACAGCTCAACAACTGCTGCAAATTGCTGCTTCCATTGAAAGCGGTAGTAATCATCCTTTAGCTCGGGCAATTCTTACCGCCGCCCAAAAACAAGCTTTAACCTTACTCGACACAAGGAATTTTGTCTCAGTTATTGGACAGGGAATGTCGGCAATGGTCGCAGGGCAACGAGCCTATTTAGGTAACCGACAATGGTTGTTAAATCATGGCATTGAAATTAATCAACAGCAGGAATCCCAGGCGCAATCTTTAGCTCAAGGGGGTCAAACAGTAATTTACTTGGCAAATGAAACTACTTTACAAGGGTTGATTGCCCTAGAAGATAGTTTGCGCCCCGATGCCATCCCAACGGTTCAACAACTTCAATCATTAAACTTAAATATCGTCTTACTAACAGGCGATCGCCCAGAAGTAGCCCAAGCGATCGCCCAAAAGCTAAAAATTAAACAAGTTTTCGCTGAAATCAAGCCAGAGGAAAAAGCCCAAATAATTCAGTCCCTTCAGCAAGAGCAAACAGTAGCCATGGTAGGGGATGGGATCAATGATGCTCCAGCCTTGGCGCAAGCAGACGTAGGTATCGCTCTCCAGGGAGGAACAGATGTGGCGATCGCTACTGCGGATATTGTACTGATGCAAAATCAACTGCAAGATGTCATCAAATCCCTGGAATTAAGCCGAGCCACAGTGCATAAAATCAAGCAAAACTTGGCTTGGGCTTTAGCCTACAATTTCTTGGCAATTCCCATTGCAGCAGGGGTTTTATTACCTAAATACGGTGTGTTGCTATCTCCAGTCTGGGCAGCAGTGGCAATGGCTTCCAGCTCTTTAATTGTCGTGACTAATTCTCTATTGTTGAAAACAGACGTTATATGAGCGCTTATACTTAAACACATTTCGCATCAAGAATTTAAGACATAATACATCCAAAATTTATAGGCATAACGGCAAAGCTTAAAGGTGGCAAACAATCTTTAAGCTAACACTAAGATATCGCGTCCGTCCTTTACAGCACAGTAAGTACTTATCATTGCTTTCACTTTCGTGGTAATACTAACTAAAATTATCTATAAATTAGTGCCCTGGTTAACCGATTCTTAAGTAATTAACTAGGGCTTTTTTTGTACCATATCAATAGAGATTGCTGGGTTATCATCCCAGCGTTTTAGTTCATTGTTTTCTGCCAGAAAGTTCCTTAACTCCTGACGATAAGCTGTACGATAGTCATCAAACTTATATTTGTCAACGCGAATCCCAAAATCACCTTCAGTTTTTCCTTGCAAAATTTCAGCAATTCGATTGTTAACAATAACTGAATAATGACTGCCATCAAAAGTGTTCTGAGGGTCTTTAGTTATGGCTGAAGGAATAGAAAAATCGTACATCGCATCATAATGCTGAGACAACTCATAAAAAGCTGATAGTTCACAATCAGTTAAACCTCTAGCATAAGTTTCATTAATCATGCTCCAAGCAGATCTTGGTGGCACAAAAGCTACAAACTTGGCATTCGGGAAAAATTTCTTTAAACCAATAAATGTTTCTACGGGAGACAAATCACACTTTTGTAATGAAGCGGGTTCGTAAAATTTCCCCTCATAGACAGGAGGGTTGGGAAAATCTACTGGCTCAAAATTTGCATCATAATAACTTCCTGGATCGGGACTAACTCCCAACAGAGCCATAGCAGAAAACAACAAAACGTCTGACGAAAGGTAAGCCTGAAGAAAAGATGGGGTTTTAAGACTCTCAATGGACATTGGAGATTGTTCTTTTCTTTCTTTTTCCACAAAATTTAAGCCATCAACCCCAAGGTAGACCATTTTGGGATCGACACCATGTTCTTGTAAAGAATTAGCAAAGCTGACAAAATCAGGTATTTCTCCACCCTTAAGGGCATAGTTAAAGCAGTTATGATTGCTCAATGCTGAAGCCCTGAGAGGCGTTACCCTAGAGCTGCCAAGAATAATGCAATCGTATTTTTCTTGATCTTTCGTTCTCAAAAAAAGGTTGGTTTTAGTGATTCGCTCATTGAAAGCAAAATTTCTGCCTGTCAAAAGATTTCCGTGGCTATACCATAGGGGATCAACCAGCCAATTGATACCTGCTACAGACCCTAATAACAAAGAAGTTACAAGTGCATATAGACCGAAACTAAACTTGGTTTCTTTTTCTTTGCTATCTATTTGGGGAACCGACATTTCTGACGCGGCACGTTTACCTAATTTAAAAAATCCTTCTGCGGCACTTCTAAAATTCATTTTGCTCTAATTAAGTATAAAGTATACGGTATAAGGTTAAAAAATAAATTTGATTAGAACTGAAAGTAAAGAAATTCGCTAACCCGAGAAAAGCACAGTAAAGAAAGCGAGGTTAAACTAGCAATAATAACTGTCCAAATTTTATTTGGTTTCCAAGATAGGTAATGCCAAAATTTTTGTTGCCAGTCTGATTGATAATATTCCACTGGTTCCGTTAATGCTGGATTATATTTACCCATCCACTGTTGAGTATTGGGAGTAAACCAAACAATAATTAGTAGAATTAAAATGCCGAAAGTAGCATATTTTTGACTGATACCAACGTTGACAGTAAATCCTGAAAAACCGATCCCAAAATTACGTAAAAAGCCGAGATAGGATTCTAAAAATTCAGGTAAATCGATGCCATTAAAGCCAAACATTGACTTTAAAATCGAGGTTGCTGTCTCAAAACTATTAGCTTTAAAAAACACCCAGGAAATCACCACCGCAATAAAAGTAACAGTCTGCCCTGTCGTCCGCAGCAACCATCCGTCGTTTTTAAGATTATGACCCCAAGCTAGACGGACTGAACGGTATAGATGATTAACTATGAGATAAATTCCATGTAGTCCGCCCCAAAAAATAAAAGTCCAGCCTGCACCGTGCCATAAACCGCCTAGTAACATCGTCACCAGTAAATTTAAATAACGTCGAAACTCTCCCTGACGACTTCCTCCCAAAGGAATATACAAATAATCCCTGAGGAAATGAGATAAAGTGATATGCCATCTGCGCCAGAAATCGACAATGCTGATCGCCTTATAGGGGGAATTAAAATTTAAGGGTAGGCGAATCCCAAACATGTAGGAAGCACCGATCGCCATATCACAATAGCCCGAAAAATCAAAGTAAAGCTGAAGAGTATAACCCAAGGCGCCTACCCAAGATTCTGCAAAGGTTAGACCAATCCCCTGAGATGCCGCAGCAAAAGCCAAATTAGAATATTCCGCAATGCGATCGGCAAAGATCACTTTTTTAAATAAACCAGCGATAAATACTGTCAGACCAATAGATAATGCTGTTTGGCTAAATTTATAGATCGACTCTTTTTCAAATTGGGGCAAGATCTCTTTATGATGAACAATGGGTCCTGCAATTAACTGAGGAAAAAAGCAGACAAATAGCATGTATTTACGAAGATCATACTCTTTTGTTTCTCCTCGATAAGCATCAACTAAATAGGCAATTTGTTGAAAGGTAAAGAAAGAAATTCCTAGAGGAAGTACTATAGCAGGCAAAGTAAAATCTGAATCAAATATTTGATTTAGATTACTGAGCAGAAAAACAAAATATTTAAAATAAGTAATTAATCCTATATTAAAAGCAATTCCTAGAAAAAATATGGTCTTTTTAATCCAAGATTTTTCTAGACTATTACTGATTCGGTAGCCTAAATAATAATTAACCCCCATGGATACAACTATCAGTAGTAAATTATCGGGTCTAGTTCTACCGTAAAAAAACAAGGAAGCAATAATCAACCAAGTGATTGCCAATTGCCGTCTATTCACATCGTGCTTTCTACTTACGTAAATCAATAAAATCGAAGTAAGAGAAAGTGTGAGCAGCAAATAATCTGGTCTCGTTATACTGTAGAAAATCAAAGAAGCAATAATCAACCAAATAATTGCCAATTGTCGTCGATCGTCATCGTCCTTACTACTTATATAAAAGAATAAAATTAGAGTAATAGGTAGAAAGAGAAAAATAAACTCAAAAGAATTAAATAGCATGATTATACATGTAAGATAGTCTTGATAAATAACATCAGTTTTACTTTATCCAGGTAAATAGTCCCGTTTCCCTTCTCGACGATATAACACATACACAATTAGCCAAAGACAAACTAACCTTAGAGAATCTGAAATTATAGTGGCACAAGCTGCTCCTTTCCAAGAAAAATTGGGAATTAAGATAATATTTAAAATAACGTTGACCACGGCAGAACCCACTTGGACTATGCTGCGGGACTTTTGATTTCCCGAACCAGTTAAAACATCTGCTGCTAAATATTGAAAACAAGCGATCGCCGGTAAAGGAGATAACCATAATAGAGCTCCAACTGCCTCCTGATACTCTGGACCTAAAATTTTGGGGACAAAAGGAGAGAAGAGCCAAAAACCGATGACACTGGCGATCGCATAAAAAGTCAAAATAGGTAAGAGTCGTTTACCGAAATTCAAACTACCCCGAACTCCAGAGGCTCCATGTTGAAAAAATCTAGTATAGCTAGCGCCAAATAGTGCCATCAATGGTGTATTGCCCACATCAATAAAGCGATAAGCAGAGGCATAGATTCCTGTTGCGCCGACCCCAGACATCTTACTTAACATTGACTTATCCAAGTTGGCGTTAATATTGTTGGCAGAGGTGCTGATAGAAAAATAAAATCCTTGAACCAGGTTTGACTTTAGCTCAGAAAATACGGGGCGTGGTAAACCGAGCATCTTGGTAATTAAGAGGATTGTCAGTATGGACATGACAACTGAACTAGCAAAATATAAATAACTCCAGCTAACTACGTTAGGATTAGGAAAAAATACCACTAGGGATAATGCTGCTAAAAGTTTGCCACAGGTATTTAAAATCCCTAATTGAGCATTTTTCTTAATCATGTCCCCTGCCATCAAAGATTTAGCTCCTAGATCTAAGATTGCCAGACCAATCAAATCAGCAATCAGAATCAGCAGTATTGCTTGCCATGGAATATTGCCTGGAAAGAGAAGAGGAGCAAGCAGAAATAGTAGAAGGGTTAAAAATACACCATTAACTGAGGAAAGGACTAAACCATTTCCCCAATTAGTACTAAATGTTGCTCGATTAATTGAAACATTTTTAACTAATAAATGTTCACTTCCCAAAGGCACAAAAGGAAAAACCAAATTGGCGATCGCAGTAATTGCCACAAAGGAACCATAGTTATCCTTCCCCAGCAAACGGGCAATGAGAATAAAGTATGCAGCTTGCATTACTACATTAAATAGCTTAGCAAACAACATCCAGAGGGTATCCTGTGCCAGACTACTTTGAAATAGATTTGTTATTTTAGTTTTGATCTCAGCTCGATTTATCATTTCTATTTCTATTTACTCGATCCTCAATTTTAAGGTAACAATTATCCATTAAGGACATATTTTTCCTTTTTAGCGACGGCTAACGAATAAGATATTGCTACATATATTGCCCAAAAAGAACTACTTAAATTAGATATCGTTCCTTCAGTTAAATTAGAAAGCAAAATATAGCTTAAAAATAATAGAGGCAAAAATCCCTCAGGAGTATTGGTCTCTCTTAATAAGGCTAAAGATTGAACCGTAGTACTAACAAAACTGGTCAGAAAACATCCTAAACCGACAATACCGATAGACAGCCAGATGTCTAGAAATCCATTATGGGAGTAAATTACGGCAATTCTCATGGCATATTGAATATAGCCCGATGGCCCTTCAAAACCATTCCAGAATGCAGTCATACCATATCCTAGCCAAGGTTTCAACTGAATCTGATCCCAGACATATCGCCAAATATCAGTTCTGCCTGATAAAGTAGCATCTTTTCCTAAACTACTAAACAGAGAATCTGAGCCAATATAGCCAGCAAATAAGATTAACCCCATAAAGCCGACTATAGTTACCCCTAAAACAGCACTAATCATTACTTCATAACGCCAACGAAAGATGCGGTAGATAATGCATAAGAGCAACATCAGTCCAGAAGTACCCAAAGCAGTGGTTGATTGAGACATGACCATTGCGCCACAGCTGAGTATTAATAAACCCCAGTAAACCCAACTAAATCGTTCCCCTTTAAAAGCATTAAGCAAGAAAATGACTCCACCAGGAGCCATCACTGCACCAAACTGATTTTTGTGGGTAAAGACTCCGCGCAAAGCACCTTCATGTACACCAGACATAATTCCATAACTAGGGATTGCCACCGCAAACAGCAGGCTTAAAATTAGTAGGAGTCCATAAGTCCAGCCCAATAGCTTCATTTGCTCCGTCAGGCTATAACGAGTTGCTAGATATAGACCAAAAGCTGTTGTACCCACAGCATAGATACTAAATCTGAAGGTTTGGTCGGGATTAATTGACCAAAAATAGGAAAAACAAACAACTCCTAGTAAAATCCACAAGAATGTGTTGCTAGAAAAGGTTGCCAGAGAGCGTTTCCATCTCAGACCTAACAAAATGAAAGTTATGATATATATTATTACTGAGATTTTGGAATTAATTGATAGATCAAGGGACCTGATGTCAACACCATCTCCTTCGTTAGCTCCTCCCGTCAACAGCAAAGGGATAATTGCTGGAGATATATGAATTAAGGAAATTGAGGAAAATATATATTCAAAATATCTCAAAAAAATGCTCTGACTTTTGCCCATATAAAGCTACCTAATGTAAGTTTATTAAAAATCTTTTGTTGTCAAAGTACTATTATTCTCTAATTTAGGGTTAATTACTCTGTTGCCAAATCGAGCAATCAAAGATTAAATTCTGTAATTAAATATTTGTCTTCAGCAAATCAAGCACTTGGAGCGGAAATATGTATATTAGACAATAAGTTTTTACCATCTAGATATTGAGGAATGGGTGCTTTCATTAAATTGAGGATGGTGGGAGCCAGATCTACAGTTTCACCATGGGATAAGTCACATCCCTGAGGAATATCAGGGCCTTTGCCCAATAAAAATCCTTGACTTTTATGACCTCCAGCGCGACAG
>JBJOPG010000096.1:0-15321 GCA_046050865.1 Cyanobacteriota bacterium | reverse complement strand
TGTTATGCACTCTTAGCTATCGGTGGCTTAAGCGCTGCACTATTAGATATTTTGATTAATCGTCAGGTTAGTTTGAATTTTCTGCGAATTTATAATTTTAGTCTGTTAGTTGCTACTATCATTGATGCATCTCAGGTTAAAAATAATGCGGTGGAAGTAACTAGACAAGAGATTGGCAAGTTATCCGTAGGTAGAGATAATGCGATCGCCCTAAAGATTAAATCTGGTCAGTCAAAAGCGATCGCCCAAATTCGAGATGCCTACCCACCAGAATTTGCCGTAGACAAAGGTACTCTGGAAGTTAATTTACCTGCTAATAGCTTGAAAGAAGAAATCTACACCATTCATCCCGACCATCGGGGGGAATATAGCTGGGGAAATCTGCAAGTACGGCAGTTGGGTAAACTGGGTTTGGCATGGCGAGATTGGCAATTACCAGCAACACAAAAAGTGAGAGTTTATCCTGATTTAATTGGCTTAAAAGAACTAGCTGTTCGTCTGGCGATTGAAAATAGTGGGGCAATGCGTCAATCGCGCAGAATGGGCAATGGGACTGAATTTGCTGAACTGCGAGAATATCGTACAGGAGAAGATATTCGTTTGATTGACTGGAAGGCTACGGCACGTCGCGTTCTTGCTGTGCAAGGTGGCTTTGCCAATCGCCCTGTAGTCAGAGTATTAGAACCAGAACAGGAACAAACCCTGTTTATCCTCTTGGATCGGGGGCGTTTAATGACGGCAAAGGTAGGTGGTTTGAAACGTTTTGATTATGGCTTAAATGCAACACTCTCCCTAGCTATGGCAGGATTAAGCCGTGGAGATAAAGTCGGGGTGGCGGTATTTGATCGCGATATCACTACTTGGATTCCTCCAGAAAGAGGTAATCATCATTTAAGCAAATTAGTTGAGCGCCTGACACCAATTCAACCAGTACTATTAGAACCTGATTATCTCGGTGCTGTGACTAAGGTGATTACTCAGCAAACTAGAAGAGCTTTAGTGGTGGTAATTACAGACCTGGTAGATGTCACTGCCTCTAGTGAATTACTCAGCGCCATGATGCGTTTAGCCCCGCGCTATCTGCCTTTTTGTGTCACCCTGAATGACCCTTTAGTAGCTGAAATTGCCCATACTCCTACAGATAATACTAAAGACACCTATGCCCGCGCAGTAGGTTTAGATCTTTTAGCACAACGTCAGGTAGCTTTTGCTCAATTAAGACAAAAAGGAGTATTGGTTTTAGATGCACCTTGCGATCGCATTACGGGGGAGTTAGTTGATCGCTATCTAGAGTTAAAAGCGCGTAATTTACTATAAATTTTACACCATCTGACCATTGTTCTGGTTAGGCATTTGCAAGCCAAATTAATTTATAGAAAACCCAGATACTATCCTTAATTTAGCTCTAAGCAATGTAAGTGAGGATTATCTAAAAGTTTTTGAATTGCTTCTTTTCCAGAACGAATTAAAGCTTCAACTTGTTTTGTAGGTGCATTTCCACAACGCAGCCAAATTACTTTGGGAGGAGAACCATTCAAACGACTTTTCTCGGGAAAATCTGCATCTTGAGTCACAATACAAAAATCATTAGCTTTGGGAAATTCCCAAATTGTAGTATCTGTTTTTTTTGCCAAATCATGAAATTGAACATGACTAGAATTGGGAAATATATCTGCTAGTGTGTATGTTAACTTACGGCTTAAATTTTGATCGAAGAGTAATTTCAAACCATACCTACAGAAGCAACTAAACGATGTTCGCGGTCAGCAGCAAATTCTAGACAAGCTCTAATATCTTCTTCTGTCAATTCGGGAAAATCATCTAAAATTTCAGCATGGGACATACCAATCGCTAACCAACCTAAAACATCATAAACTGTAATTCTCATCCGTCGAATACAGGGTTTACCACCTCTTTTATCTGGTTCAATTGTAATTAGATCACGATAGCTCATAATACAAAAAGATTGATATACATTAATACTATACTTTACTAATTATTGAGATTAGGATCGCTATAAGCGGGATTTGTTGTCAATTCTTCGTCGGTTAAACTCTGTAAAAAAGCAATTAAATCATCAATTTCTGAGGGGGTAATCTCAAAGCCCTTGATGAAGGCACTTTTATAAGGATTGTCCCTGCCACTCCCTGCCCAGACTCCTTCGGTGAGAGTTCTTCCTCCCGCTTGATAATGAGCGATCGCTTCCTGTAAAGTAGCCACGCTACCATCGTGCATATAGGGAGCAGTTAGAGCAATGTTACGCAAACTGGGGACTTTGAAACGTCCCATATCTTTGGCTGATTGGGTAATCTCTTTAACCCCAATATTTTGCGGGGGATAACTGCCTTTACCGTCAATGTTATATAAACCCGTATTGTGAAATGCTATTTCAGTAAATGCTAGATTTTCGTGTTGGATTGAATCACTAAAGTTAATCCCATGATGGCAGTGGAAACACTCTGTCCGCTCGCTATTAAATAGTTTCTCTCCTCGCTTTGCCGCCGCTGAGATGGCATTTGTTTCTCCTTGATAGCGATAACGGTCGTAAGGTGACTTAAAAGAGAGGATACTTCTTTGAAAACTGGCGATCGCTTTAGTCAGGTTGCCAATATTCACGGGCTGCGGATCATCAAAAGCCTGGGCAAACATTTTTTGATATCTAGGATCTTGCTTTAGCCATTGAATCATCTGCTGTTCTTGCCCCACCATGCCCATTTCAATAGGATGTTCACCAAAGATGGGGATCAATGCTTGATTTTCGAGACTGGTGAGCAGAGGATTTGCCCAAGTTAGCACTGGGCTATAGGCAACATTCGCTAATCCCATCGCATTCCGTGGATGAGATTCATTGGTGGAACCAATCGCCACTGGTTTACCATCGGTAAAAGCTAAGGACTGCTGATGACATGAGGCACAAGAATATTCCCCCGTAATTGACAAACGAGGTTCGTAAAACAGGTATCTCCCTAATTCAACTTTCTCTGCCGTCATGGGATTATCTTCGGGAACTATGGGCTTGGGAGTCCAGGGGGGTAAATTCCAGTTATATTCCGTTGTCAAAGTTCTTGTGGAAGTCACAGAAGTAGCTTGCGCCATTACCTTGCTTAAACCCGTGGAAAGGAAAATCGACAGGACAAAAGCCAACAATAGACTTGTGGCACGAATCATAATGAACTAGCTTTTCAAGTGGGAAAAGGGAAAAAGAATTAATCTTCACTCGACAAAAAAGAAGTATTGGGATGCATCACCAGTACTATCAGCAGGAGAAGACAAATTTAGATTTTGCATAATCGGCATACAGTCTCCATCCTCAGGAGAAGACATGCAACCATTGGGGGTATTGGCTTGATTGGTAGATAAATTACTTTGGGCTAAGAGTTCTCCTAAGTCGGCAATTACAACATCGTCTTTGGCATTGAAGTCTTCGAGCATAACCTGGACGCGGTTAGGATTAGCACAGCTAAACAGATTGCTTTGAGCTGAAGCAGAACATCCAGTACTGCCTAAATGAATCAAGTAAGCATTACTACTAATAGCTTCTTCTCCGTGACCACTAGTGGTGCCAGTATCTTGATGACTGATCTGGCTATTGCCAGTTTGAGTGCTATTGCTGTGACCATGGGCAGCTTGACCACTGGTGCTATTGCTATGACTGTTATTGCTGTGACTGTCGCCGACATTAGCGATCGCTTCAGCGGTTTCTAGATCAACTCGCAAGAATTTATAGCCCCCCTGCCAATTCCACCACATCGACGTTAGATTCAAAGGGGATTGGGCGATCGCTGCATCACTATGGTTTAATTTTTGTGGTATCCCCAAAGTAAACTGGAGGCTCTGATAATCTCCGGCTGGGATTTTTCCCTTTACTGTAGTGTTAATTTCCGCTGTCCCATTATCACAACTCTTAGTACCATCTTCAAAGTCTAGTAAAGCCGTATTCTGATATTGCCATTTTCCATCTTGAGATAATTTCAGGGGAACAGCATTACCAGCTTCATCAATCAAAGCCAGATTAGATACATAAAACCGAAAATCTTTGGGGGTAATAGTTGATTTTGCTGTACCAACTTCCTTATAGCTTTCACCACAGGCAAATTCTGCTTCTCCCACATAAGCCGCAAAGTTAATGGCAATTTCTTGAGTATCGGGTTGAGCCTGAGTTATGCCACAAACGCTACAGGCGATCGCGCTGGCAAATAAAACGGTTTTTTGATTAAACGTAAAAAACATTAATTATGATGACTTAAAGCAGTATATAACTGGGAATTCTAGTGAAACAAGGTTACCCTGTCCAAAGACAAACCGTAGAACTTGCAGCAGTTTTCAATTGAGTAGACACATTAATTTTATCGAGGTAATGGGTTCTATCGAACTGAAATTCGCTGTAATTCATGAGCCTATGGGCATCCTCTTGTACTGTATTTTGAGGAGTGGGATTATCCTTTTCCCCTTTCCCAATCTTCACAAATAAATGGGTGCGTAACATCAGTTACTTAAACTACCTTCGAGGCGATCGATTAGGTCATCATCAGCGTTGGCACTACGCCATAGTTGGTCTAAACCACTAGCAGGCATGGTTAAATATAAAATGTCTTGGGATTGCAGACGAGTTTCTAACAACTGCCAACCGTGGAAGGTATAGTTTTGTCTTTCTAGATATAAAGGTACAAAATTACTTTTAATGGCAGCATCCTGTACTGTTTGCCGATAAAAAGGATGTTTGGGGGTAATCATCGTGCCTAAAGCCACCCACAGTAGATCTTGAGTCATGCCGTTGCCGAGAATTCTTCCTCCTAAAGCCGCCGCCGCAAAGGAATAGGTGGCTAGCTCCACAGGAGATAATACATGGTCAAACTCAAATACTTCTTGCATCGATTGAGCAAACTGAGGATCTCCGCTGCGTACCACGGTTTTTAAATATGGCGCTAAGGCTTTAGCGGTGAGGCTGATTTCGAGATTCGTGGTGTCATGGCTCGTAACGGCAATGAGACTTACGGCTTTTTTGATGTTAACCGCCTTTAAGCTAGAGGGCATACTGGCATCTTCAATGATGACGGGAATACCATGGGAACGAGCCGCACGAATATAGCGGTTATTGGGATCGGATTCGATGATCGCAACTTCATATCCTTGGGCATGGAGCTGGCGAGCCACTTGAATACCCATGCCTCCCAAACCACAGACAATATGGTGATTATGCCGGGGAATTCTGGCGGCGTCGATGGTTTGCCGAAACCGACTGCCTAAAACAAAATCGTTAATTAGGGCATAACAGATGCCAATGACCCCTGCACCGACAATCATCATGATTGCCGTAAAGACTTTAATGTAGTCTGCTGCCCCTTCCGCTACTTCTTCTTTGCCTCCTGCCCCCGTAATCATGCCCACCGAGAAATAAAGAGCATCAACGAAAGATGTGTGGAGATTAATGCTGACATAGATCAAGGTGGCAGCAAAAATGACTGCCAACAGTGCCAGACTGACTAAAGTTACGGGACGAGCGTAATGTTGATAGCGAGGAAGATTGAAAACAGCTTTCGATAATTTCTTTTGCCAAGTACGACGTTTGGTCACCACCTGGGGTTTAGTGCCGACGATCAGACGATCGCCCACCGACAAGCCTTTTTCTTGAGCGATCGCCGAAACCAGATCAATTTCTCCTTGGACGGGTAAATAGTAGATCAACATGCGATTAGGATCAACCCATAAATCTTCCAGTTTTCTGTTTAACCAGGGATGATTAACATCAATGACTTCTTCGTGAATTGGCCAGGTACGATTAAATAACTGGAGCTGACCGATAGCTTTATTACCCAAAGCAGCAAAGGTAAACAGCGGCGAAGATAGGGCTGCCACACTCATGGTAAAGTGATTTGGTAAAGTCAGGTCAAGGCGATCGCCTAAGGTATGGTTGAGTAAACGATTGATAATCCGAATCTGGGGGTTAAGTACCCTCGCTTGGGTCAAGATTGCCAAATTCAAAGCATCGTCGTCATGCACTAATACCAAAGTCTGGGCTTGGCGGATACCTGCCTTGATTAAAGTAACGTTATCACGGGGATCGCCGACAATAATTTGCTCACTAGGAGGAGATGTCAGGGAATTACGACTAATTGCGACTACTTCAGCACCTTGCTGTTTGAGTAGGCGATAAATTTTAGAGCCTGTGCGTCCTAAGCCACAAATAATAATTTTGGGTTGCATATATTTCTATGAGGAAGCAGAGGGAAATCGATCACAATTAGAATTATTGTCTCTAAGGGGAATCAGATCTACTGTATCGTCAGACACGGTTGAAACTAGAGAAGTTAACTTACTAAAGATTGTGGTGTTGCTGGATCGATGGATGATTAGACTTTTTTGCTATGTAAGCAAATCAACTAAAACGGACATCTCGCAGACTAAGGAACATTAGACCACTTAGGTATACTAGCAGGGATCATCGCCCAAATAGGACTAGTTAAAGAAAAAATCGCCCAACTCTTCAGTTTTTCAACTAGTGGTTAGGCGATATTGCTGGGACCAAATTTTTTGGCTAAATTGTTGAAATCAATTAAACAGACCTCTAAGCTAAAATCTTTCCACGCTACCCAAGAAGACAGGTTCTACTCGAATAGCTACCACACTCTGAGGTCGGAGTACCATGTATTCTCCCTGAATATTTTTGATGGGCACATTAATAAAATCGGCGGAATCTGATTTGGTCAATAACTCGGTGCTGTACCATTTTTGAAAATCTTGTACGGTACTAAAGCGAATTTCTTCCCGATGACCGCCAGCAATCAAAAGATGAACTGCGTATTCGTCTGCTTTTCTAGGCATGAAAACTAATTGATAACTGTGTTAGCTATAGTTCCCATAAGCTCAAAAAAAACACCATCAGTCATAAAAATTAGTTACAAAGAAGGGTTAGTCAATGCTAACCCTGGTAATTAGATTCTTAAGTTACATAGTTATATTCAACTTAACTATTTAGCTATCTTTTTAGCTATCTTTAGCTAAGAGACTCTAAATAATCTCTAATCAAGTTTCTGCGTCGTGGTTGGCGTAGTTTTTGCAGTGCTTTGGCTTCGATTTGTCGGACTCGTTCCCGAGATAACTCTAGACAACGACCAATTTCTGCCAAAGAGAAGGGTTTTTCGCCGCCAAAACCAAACCGCATTTGGATTACTTCCCGTTCGCGACTGGTCAATTCAGAAAGGAGATAGTGTAAATCTTTTTGTAAAGACTCCCGCATCAGGGTTTCTTCTGGGGAAGCACTTTCTGTTTCCAAAAGATCTCCCAATTCGGTGTCTTTCTCTTTACCTACTTTGATTTCCAAAGAAACTGAACGAGGCACCCGCAATAAGACTTCGCGGATTTGGGCAGCGGTCATGTCTAATTCCTTAGCGATATCCTCAATTTTAGGAGTGCGTCCTTTTTCTTGCGAAATTTTGCGCTGGGCTTTTTTAATCTTGTTGAGCTTTTCGGTAATATGTACAGGCAGGCGAATCGTTCTACTTTGAGTGGCGATCGCTCTGGTAATACCCTGACGAATCCACCAGTAAGCATAGGTACTAAAACGATAACCTTTGGTGGGGTCGAACTTTTCCACCGCTCTTTCTAAACCAAGAGTTCCTTCTTGAATTAAGTCGAGTAATTCTAGACCGCGATTTTGATACTTTTTGGCTACAGACACCACTAGGCGTAAGTTTGCCTTAATCATATGTTCCTTCGCACGGATACCATTTTTTTGAATTTTATCTAATTCTTTGGTATCACAGTTGATTACCTCTGCCCATGCTTCTTTCCCTACCGCCAACTTTTCTTTGAGGAGTGGAATTTCCATCCCTAGGGTCATAGCCCATCTCTTGATGGAAGGACGATGACTAAGCTGGGTCACCAAGCGATCGTGAACATCCACTAACTTAATAAATTCTTGTAGAGTAGTGTTGCCTGCCTCCGCTGCCTTAGCTCGCTCTTCTAAAATATTGATGTGACGTTGTACTTTCTGCGCCTCAGAAACTTCTTCATCTCTCTCTAATAGAGGAACTCTACCGATTTCCTGGAGATATAGTCGAACTAAGTCGGTAGTAGTACGGCTACCTCTGCGAGCAATTGTATCTGGATCGGCACTATCCAAATCCAGTTCCACAAGTTCTTCGCTAAATTTATCAGGACTGTCTTTATCCAGATCGATATCTGTGTCTAAATTTAAGTCGATGTCTAGAGCAGGATTGTTTCCGTCGGGTTCAGCGAACGAAGAATTAGCAAGCATAGGGATCATGGTAATGACGACTCAAGTGAAGGTTGTGGTTGTGACTTCCCCCTCTTAAAATAGATTGCCCAATTCATCTTTAATAATGAACATAAACTGAAGTATTATTGGCTGTTATTTCAGTTTCTCGGCTTTCTTTTCAGTGATAATACGGTTGTTTGGCTGTTGTATTAATCACTTAACTATCGAGGAAGTTATCAAGTATTGCTTTCTGGTGTGAGGAATTATCTGCCTAGTTAAAAGTTCCCATAATTGAAAAGTCGTAATATTTCTTTACAAAAGACCGAGCAAAATAATCGATTTGCTTGATTAGATTGAAGCCATATTTGCTTTTGGAGTAAGGAATCGAGAGTGATTTAGAAATAGTTCCCGACCAACAACAAAAAAAGAAGCCAGCAGTAATTTTGTGGCTTCCAGCAGGGAAATATAGAGTTTCTTGTCAGTAATTACACTGGAGGAATTTGCGCGGAAATCTGTGGTTTCGGACGGGGATATAGTTGAATTAAAGCTCGAACCTGTTCTGCATGATAGGAACTGCGAGTTAGGGGACTAGAAACTACCTGCAAAAAACCAAGAGACTCACCAAACTCTCTCCAAGCTTGAAACTGTTCGGGAGGAATAAAATCTTGAACTCCAAGATGTTTTTGGGAGGGCTGAAGATATTGTCCAATGGTCAAGATGTCGCAGTCTGCATCCCGGAGCTCTTGAATTACAGCGCGAACTTCTTGATCGGTTTCACTCAGTCCGACCATAATGCCCGATTTGGTATAGACCCAAGGAGCGAGGGTACGAGCTTGCTGTAACAATTCTAGCGATCGCTGATAATCTCCTTGAGGACGAACTCGTTTATAGAGTCGGGGAACAGTTTCTGTATTGTGATTTAAGACATCAGGTTGTGCCGCCAAGATCGCCTCTAAAGCTACCCAATTGCCACACAAATCAGGGATTAATAATTCAATGGTAGTTTGAGGTGATACTTTTCTCACTTCCTCAATACAGCGGACAAATTGGGATGCCCCTTCATCAGTCAGATCATCTCGATTTACGGAGGTAATGACCACATGATTGAGCTTCAGACGGCGTACTGCTTCTGCTAGCTGTAGTGGCTCCTGAGGGTCGAGAGCCTGGGGTTTTTTCTCAAAGTCAATATCACAATAGGGACAAGCACGGGTACAGGCGGGCCCCATAATTAGAAAAGTCGCGGTGCCGACGCTAAAACATTCGCCAATATTAGGGCATGATGCTTCTTCGCAGACCGTATTTAAAGACAAATCCCGCAGAATTTCTTTAACAGTACCAACTCTTTCAACTTGCGGTGCTTTTACTCTTAACCAGTCTGGTTTTGCTATCATGGGCGATCGCTCCCGTTGCTATAACTTTTGATTATCTTCATAATTTTATCTTGTCGGCAGAATAAGTAGCTGGGTGAAATTAATTACACATTTTATTTTCCCCTTTCCCCTTTCCCCTTTCCCCTTTTACCTGATCTCTACTAGGGAATTTTGCCTAAAATGCGTAAAATTAAAAAATGAGGATATATGGCAATAGACAACTTAAAACCGTTCCAGGGCAAAGAACCCGTCCCACTGCTGCCAGGGTTAGGGAAGCTGTGTTTAATATTTGGCGTGACCGCCTAAGTGGTTCGAGTTGGCTTGATCTCTGTGCGGGGAATGGCTCCATGGGGGCAGAAGCCTTGTGTCGAGGGGCGGCTAGGGTAGTAGGGATTGAGCAGTATGGCAAAGCTTGTAAAATGATTACAGCTAATTGGCAACAGGTGGTGCAGCCTGGACAATCCTATGAAGTGATTCAGGGAGATGTCTTGCACAAAATCAAAAAATTAACTGGACAACAATTCGACTGGATTTATTTCGATCCTCCCTATGACAGCTATTTATACTTGCCTGTTCTAAAAGCGATCGCTGCTTTAGAATTAGTTAAACCCGATGGGGCAATCGCTGTGGAACATAATCCTCGGCTATGGCAAGCCCAAGCAATACCTAACTTAGAAATCTATCGGACTAAATCCTACGGGAATACCACTCTTAGCTTCTACGCTGTTAAATAGGACTATCAAACTCAAGGACTGTTTCTCAACCAGCCTAAACGCCAAAAATAGGTAATCAGGCTGAAGGCGATCGCCAACATAATCCCAATACAGATGGGATAGCCCCAAGGGGAATTAAGTTCAGGCATATTCCAGCGGGAAACCTCGGTATTAAAGTTCATGCCATAAATCCCTGCCACAAAGGTTAAGGGAATAAAAACGGTGGAAATTACAGCTAGTAACTTCATCACCTGATTCATTCTGTTGCTCACCGCCGAAAGGTAAACATCCATCAACCCCGATGCCAGTTCACGATAAATTTCGAGAGTGTCCAGGATTTGGACTGTATGGTCATAGCAATCTTTGAGATAGCGCCCAACATGATCATTGATTAAAGGATGACCGTCTCTAATTAAAAGATTTAGAGCATCTCGTTGCGGCCAAATAGCACGCCGTAAAGAAAGCAGTTCGCGTTTAATTTGATGAATCTTGCCTAAAGTAGCTTCTGAAGGCTGAGTTAAAACTAGTTCCTCTAGTTCTTCAATTTTTTCACCATATACTTCCAAGACTGGAAAATAACTATCAATCACCGCGTCCCAAAGAGCATAGGTAAGATAGTCTGCTTTCTCCTGGCGAATGATGCCTTTACTTTTTGCTAAGCGATCGCGTACGGGGGTAAAACAGTCTTGCTGAGGTTCTTCCTGAACGGTTAAAAGATAATTTTCTCCCAAAATAAAGCTCACTTGCTCCAACCAAACTCCTTGAGTTTTGGCATCTAAATTAACCATCTGGGTAATGATCACCAACTGGGTTTGATAGTCTTCCAACTTCGGACGTTGAGGCACATTCACAACATTTTCCAGCAACAAAGGATGTAAATCAAACACCTGAGCTAGCTGTTCGAGGGTCAACCGATCCCCTAGTCCCCCCACATCTACCCAAGATACCGAATCAGTGTTGAGATGATCCAGACATTCTGCTGGGGTTAAATTAGTAGCATAGTGATGTTGCTCTTGGTTGTAGTCAATTAACGTAATTTCTGATGGTTTTGCCTGAAGGGCGATCGCCATAGTTCCTGGCGCGCTGCCTGGTTGATTATAAGCATAATTTAGTGGCATCGATTGATAAGAGTCGCCACGGCGATCGGGAACGTTAGTCTTCGCAATCATAAAAAAATATTATTCAGATGTGCAGTAATTAGCCAGTAATTAATTTTCTCCTGAGTTCCCTTTTTTTAGTTAAGTTTTAGTTAAATTGTCCTCAATTTAACTGTTGGTGATGATGAATAACTGATATTTACATACCTAAGATTTTTTTGAATAAAATGCTAAAATCGACGGAAATTATATTTTTAATTCCCCTCCAAGAAATTTTATGACTGTAGATGTATCTGCTTCCGTTAAAGAAAGTAATCTTCTGGATTTAACAGTCTTTGAACAGGTTCTAGATTCCCTCCGTCAAAAGTCCGACTCTTTACGGCAATCTTATGCTGCGGCAAAACCTTATCCTCATGTGATGATCGATGATCTATTCCCCCCCGAATTATTAGATCGCCTGGTTGCAGATTTTCCTCAACCTGGCAATCGAGATTGGTTGACTTGGGACACTAGCAACGAGTTAAAAAGTACTTCTAAAGGTATTCAAGGATTATCCACCTTCACCCAAATGTTTTGCCTGTGGCTGAATTCAGTAGATGTCGTCCAGACTATTGAATCCATCGTGGACTTAGAAAACTTAGTGGGAGATCCTTTGTTTCACGGTGCAGGATTACACGAAATGCATCGAAATGGTTGGTTAGACATGCATGGCGACTATACCAGACATTTTAGTTTGCCTTTAATGCGTCGGATCAATATCTTGATTTATCTCAATCGAGATTGGGACCCCAGTTGGGGAGGGGAGCTAGCCCTGCAAGATGCCACTGACGAATCTACGAGAATTAGTTACCCTTGTCACTTCAATCGTACTATCATTTTCCCCACCACCGCCAAGACTTTCCACGGTGCACCTACTCATCTATCTTGTCCTCCAGATCGTAGCCGTAAACTACTTTCAATCTACTATTGGAATCCTATTCCTATGCCTTTATGGTCAAAAATGGGCACACCCTTAGTGTGGGCAGCAGACAATAAGAAAAAACTCAAAAAAATCCTCAGTAAAGCCGACAAAGCTTAGGTCGAATAGAATTTACCTTCCCCACCGATGAAATTGTTTAAGTGCTGCTGAGGTGGGGCAAGGGGTAAAAGGTAAAAGGCAAAGCCTAATTTTCCTGATTTCTGACGGTTAAAAAAGCTTCCTTAGCAGCAGCTTGTTCTGATGCTTTTTTCGACTTGCCATAACCCTTACCCAATAAGTTGCCTTGAAACCAAACTTCCGCTACAAAACGCTGTTCATGCCAAGCTGACTGATTGCCAGCTAATTTTAAGGTTGAATCCAGCGGTTTATTTTCTGCCACTTTGTATTCTGGCAAAATTTTGTATTTTCCTTGAGTCCATTCTTGCAGCGCATCTTTATAGTTAAAACGAGCAGGGTCGTTCATCACCTCGATCGCCTTTTGTTCCAGAGCCTGGTCAAGCCAAGTACGAATCAGATCCATATTGTGAGTACTCAGATATAGCGCTCCTAGCACAGCCTCAAAAGCATCTGCTAGCCAAGATTGTCTTCCTGTGGGATTACCTGTAGCATTGGTGCCAATTAAGAGATAAGGTTCAATTCCATAGCTTTCTGCCAATTGAGCCAACACGCGATCGCTGACCAAAATCGAACGAACTGCCGCAAATTCTCCCACTGGCTCTTGGGGATAAATTTCTAACAGTAACTCGGCAGTGATCAAACGCACGACCGAATCCCCTACAAACTCAAGTTGCTCGTAATTACGGGTACGAGACAGACTGGGATGAGTCAAAGCTAAATCCAGCAAAGACCAGTCAATTGGTGCAGTAGGCGATAATCCTAGCTTCTGAACTAGTGTCCGTAGTTGTTTTTGTCTTCTGGGGTCTTCAAACATTTAACCGTCAACATAACAAGGGATAAAGAGAGTTGGAACGTAAGCCGGATTCTGTTCTCCAACCAAAGTGAATATTATGTGAATATTATTCAACTCGGATTGAGGGTAGTTATCTATCTAGGATGTCTGTTACCAAACACCTCCTGCGGTTCTCCTAAGTCGGGATGGGAAAAAGACCAACCCTAATCCCTTCGACCTTGCTCCCTACTGGGGTTTACCCAATTGGCGGTATTTTTCTGTGGCACTATCCTCGCGATCGCTCGCACTGGGAATTATCCAGCAAGTATGATCTTTAGGGAGTCCGGACTTTCCTCAAATCTGTCTCTAGGACAAATCTGCAACCACCTCGCCAACTCTCTTCTCTATCTAGTCTATTATTGATCGATAGGTAATCTCAAATAATTATCTAACTTGGTTAAAATTTACCTAACTCATAATTGATCATCTGGGCTACTTACCACTATTCAAGAGAACTGTTGATTAGAATGATAATGACCAATCCACTCCCTTGAAACTGATTAAATCTATTGTTATTACTTATTTAGGAGAATTTTAACTATGCCCAAAGAGTCAGAAATTACCCCTTTTTCTGGGAGTAGTAGCAGTAGCAGCAGATCCGCAACTCCGGGTAAAGCGGAACGGCTCCGTCGAGTAGCTAATACCCTCAAATGGGGCGGATTAGCTGGATTTTGGATTCAAGTGAGCTTGGGAGTAGTTTCCACAGTTACTCTCGCTTTAGCTATCATCAATCCGATTGAAACAAAGAGTCAAGCAGGGATTAGTTTTAGTATATTCTGCGCTGTTTGTGGTCTAATCTGCTTGATTGTCGCAATCTGTATTGCCTTTAGATACAACAAAATGGCAGGACAATTCATTCGACCCACTAGTACTCCACCTAAGAAATCTACAACAATTAAAATAGTTCAGATTGGGTTGATGACTAGTTTAGTTGGTACATTTTTGACCATTTTAGGTGTAGAAACGATCGCTGGTATTGTTCTCTCAAAAACTTTGGTGTTAGGTCAAGGGGAAGTATTTACTAGTAAAGGTAAAGAATATGTCAACTCTCTTGATATTTTTATTATTCAAGCTTGTATCAACATTATCGCTGCCCATTTTGCAGGCATAGTTAGTTCTTTGTGGATTTTAAGCCGTATTGATAAGTAACTGGTTAATTGACAATCATGCAACGTACTCGGCTTAATTCTTTGGTAACGGTAACGGGCGATCGCCTAGAGTTATTATTTAGCAATCCCTGGCGACGTATTTCTCTCAACCTGATCAGCATTTTACTGGGATTTTTCATGGGTTCGGCAATTGCCACTACTGCTGGACAGAACGCAGTCTGGGATATTGTGGCGGCGGCATTTTTATTTATCTTTACTGAATTGGTTAGTATGGCCGTATATCGTCGTTCTTCAGACAGCCGCTCAGACAAAAGAACTCCACTGGTTAGGCGATCGCTTTATCTCGAAATGCTGAATTTGTTTAAAATTGGTCTAATTTATAATCTCTTTTTGGAAGCATTTAAATTGGGGTCTTAGCAGTTAACAGTTAACAGTTAACAGATATAGATTATTCATGAACCAGGAACAGGAATATCCTTTTAAACTAGATAGTCTGATTGCTTTGGGTCAAGAGTCAGGGTTTTATTCAGAGTTGCTAGTAGAAGTTATCTCTGTCTGTCACAGTTTGGGATTTAAGGAACAAGATGCTATTGCCTCTAACTTAGAAAGATTATGGCTACCCGTCGCATTGGATTTGGCTAGTGCCAGAAGAGAGTTAAATCGGACTTTTATTCAAGGAATTCTAGGGGGTCAGGGAACAGGTAAATCAACCCTCTGTGAGATTCTCCAAGTCATTCTTAGTTACTTGGGTTTCTCTGCCGCTAGTCTATCCTTGGACGATCTTTATCTAACTTATGTTGAAAGACAGGAACTGCAACAGCGAGAACCCAGTTTAATCTGGCGAGGGCCTCCTGGCACTCATGATCTGGCTTTGGGTTTGGAGGTG
>JBJOPG010000095.1:0-17170 GCA_046050865.1 Cyanobacteriota bacterium | reverse complement strand
CCGATCTGTCAAGCAGAAACAGATTTGGGCAATATAATGAGTATTTTTCAGCATTCAAATTGTAAAATGCTGGCAATTGACCAAGGTAAATTAGGTTGGGGAGTGATTAACTCCGAGGATTTATTATCTTTAGTTACTGAAGTTTGGCTAGGCGATTACCTAAGCGTAACTAGTCATCCCAGAAATTTTATGTATCAGCAACGGACTAGCTGTCGGTTGATTCCTGAAGTAAAAACCTTGATCAAACCAGCAATGGTATACCAGGCTGATACTAAGCTAGATGAGTTTTTAAGTCAGCTAAAGTATGGTTTGTTGAGAGAGGAACGAGTCTGCTTAATTGTCAATCACCAAGGAGAGTTACAGGGAAGACTCGACAAGGACAAAATTATTGAATACTTAATCTCCAGACCTTTATCGCCCGAGGATATACAATTATCTCCTAGTCTGCATTATCTTACTAGTTTGCTTGAGGCGATCGCTTTACCGAGCAAGATTGAGACAGTAGAAGGACAGGTAATCTATACTAATCAACTTTGGCAGCAGTTAATTGCCAAGAATCAAGACGCAGATTCAAGATCTCCAAGATCTCCATCAGTATCCTCCCAAGTCGAGCTAAAGGAGATGACAAAATGGTTGATTGATAGACAGCGAGCATCCTTAGCGCCTCATCCACAAGAGGATAATCGAGCTAGTGATCATCAGTCTGATTTAACTAAATTAGAATTGCCTGAAGATTCTTTAAGCATTGACACACAGAGATCAAGCTGGAATTACTTAAAAATACCTCTGATTAGCGATCGCCAGCAAAGAGCAGGAGATGAGTCACATAATTTAGTGTTGGCGACTCCTGAGATACAATCTCCCGCAACAACTAATAATCCCGCATCAACTTCAGAAGTCTCGACAAATCAGCTTTTAGCTACCGTTAGTCATGAGCTTAAATCACCTTTAACAGGCATCGTCGGCTTAACCAGCCTGCTTCAAGGACAAAAATTAGGCACTCTTAATCAGCGCCAGACTCGCTATGTAGAATTAATTTACCGTAGCGGCAAAAAAATGATGAGCGTGGTTGATGATTTATTACAGTTAACCGCCTTGACTACTGAACAGCCAAAAGATTTAGAATCGATTAACCTAGAGTCTCTTTGTCGCCAGCTTTACCGAGCAGTTTTGACTAAGGTTCACTCAATTGAAGGGAGATTAAACTCAACCATCGATTTTGCTCAACCCAAGTTAAGTATTGAGCTAGGCAGTGAAATGGCGCTCGCCAACAAATTACTCCTATCCTCTGTGCTGTCCCATTTAATCTTGGAGGCAATAGCTGCTAGCGAGACTATTGAGCCATTAAAGATTCAAATCAAAAGCTTATCAGGTAGGACGGCGATTTTAATCACTGGTCAAGCAATGCCCTCCATGGACAATCCTGGTTTAAACCTAACGATCGCCAAATGTTTGTCAGAACTATTGGAGGCAAAGGTAACTCATACTTGCTCTAAAACCAGCTCTGGTAAAAACTGCCAATTCACTTTACTGTTACCCCCAAAAGTTTTACTTCCTAAGCAGATGCAATCCCCTAAGTTGGAAGATGCTACAATGCCAAACCCCTCTGTTACCAGCAACAGCAAAGCTAGCAACCTCACTATTCTCTGTCTCTATCCAGAATTAGAAGTTATTGACCCCCAAGCTAACTACGACCATAACTCAAATTTCGACCTCAAGAGTTGGTCAGATAACTATGAAGCCCAAACTGATTATCAACATCGCATTATTGAAGCCGATAGCTTAGAGCAAGCCCATAATCTTGCCCGTATTTGGCGGCTTGATGCAATTATTTTGAACGGTCATCAAATTGTCCAACCGAGTCTTTACCTGCGATCGCTCCAAGAATCCTCATATCTGGCAACTTTACCCCTGATTACCCTAGACACTAGAACCACTGAAGCTGCTAACCAAATCGAAGGTTTGAACGTCTATCCTTGTTTACTTCCAGCTCAACAGCGCAATATTGCCGATTTAATTCAAGTAATTCAAATTGCGATCGAGTCCTGACTTTCCCCCTTTCCCCTTTCCCCTTTCCCTTTTCCCGATCCTAACTAGGTAATTAATTTTGCGTGACTACTTATTAGGCTGGACTGTGAAGAGTGAATACTGTAATTTCGGGACGACTGCCAATCCGCAGCGGTAAATTAGTCATGCCCAAGCCACGATTAGTATAGGAGATCGTATCTTCAATTTGATTTAGTCCGGCAAAGTATTTGCGACCACCATAAGGCAATAGGATCGGTGCAAAAAAAGGAATTCTCACCTGTCCTCCATGGGAATGACCCGCTAGTTGGAGAGCAAATTTATGAGTTCTGGCACTTTTTTCAAAATAGTCTGGTTCATGCACCAGAAATATCGTTGGTACTTGATCGGGTAGTTGACGGATTATTTTGTTCAAGTTTGGTTTCCCCCAATAGGGATCGTCTAGACCAGCAAAAGCTAGTTTTTTTGTACCTCGCCGAACAATGTAGACTTGATTATTTAAATTCTTAATCTGGCTATCTTTCAAGGTTTGTTTGAGCAATCTTATGCTTTTATTTTGGTAATGATCGTGATTGCCCAAAACCGAAATGGTGACGTTCTTGGGCTGAAGTTGACTTAACTGTTGCTGAAGTTTTTCCGCATCAAAATACCGCCGTTTTGTCACAATATCCCCCGTAATAGCGATCGCATCAGGCTGTTGCTCGTTAACTAGCTTGATAATTCTGGCTAGCCGCGATTCGGGCATGTATTTACCAGTGTGGAGATCGCTAATTTGAACCACTTTAAATTGATCAAATGCTTGGTCTAAGTGGGGAATTGTCAGTTGAATTGGTACAATTTCGATCCAATTAGGCTCTATTTTCGCGCCGTAAATATAGCCACAAAGTAATAAAATCCCCGTAATTAATGCTAACTGTCGAAGCCATCTTCTAGCTTGGCGTCGAAATCGAAGATGTTTCATAGTCAGCATGATAAAAATGGTATGGATGAATAAAATTGCCATTCCATCTTAATCTTTGTTTACAAGTTTGGGCTTTTGGTATATCAGTAAAATTACTTAAAAATCCATGACCCTCAAATATTCAAATTATCTCAATCAACACGCAATTGTTACTGGTGGCTCTAGTGGGATTGGCAAAGCCGTTGCGAAATTATTAGCCCAACAAGGAGCAAACTTGACTCTGATTGCTCGCGATCGCCCAAAATTGCTCCAGGCACAGCAGGAAATCGCCACAGTCAGGCTTAATCAGACCCAGCAAATCAATATTGCCACTGCTGATGTGGCAGATCGAGCATCGATCACCTCTGTATTAGATAAGGCGATCGCTAATTTAGGCACGCCAATCTTATTAATTACCTCCGCAGGCATAGCTTATCCTGGGTATTTCTCAGAAATTCTCTATATAGTATCAAAGCTGTCTTACCAGCTATGATTGAGCGCCAGCAAGGGCATATTGTGTTACTCTCCTCCGGAGCAGGATTAATCGGTATTTATGGTTACAGTGCTTACTGTCCCTCCAAATTTGCCGTAAAAGGGTTGGCCGAGTCTTTACGGGGAGAACTAAAGCCCCAAGGAATTAACCTGACGGTGGTTTATCCTCCCGATACCGATACTCCCCAATTAACTGCGGAAAATAAAATCAAGCCCCTGGAGACCAAACAAATCACCGCCACGGCTAAAGTTTTGAGTGCTGAAGCCGTTGCTGCGGAAATTTTGCGGGGAGTGGCAAAAAATAAATTTGTGATCGCCCCAGGCATAGAATTAAAGATTTTAAACCGTTGCCATAGTTTATTGTCTCCGTTGCTTAACTGGTACTTTGACAAAATTGTCGAACAAGTGAGTAAAACTAAATAAGTAGAAACTAAATAAGTAGTAAATGAGAAATGATTAGAAGTTACTGGAGCAATTAATTAATTAATTAATTGAGAGTTAATTTTTAATAAAGATAATAAAGACAAAATTATAGATTTAACCAGAGGTTAAGTCATCTAGTCTAAAAAGCAGACTGATCGACACTAAAACCTTCAAAGTTTTGATTAAATTTCTCTTTAGTTATGGGCTGATTGATCATAATTCCTTCTCCTCCTAAGTTTTCTAAAGGCTCACCTTCAACACTAATCCAAATAGGATCACTGTCACTGGAAGTACTAACGGTATAGATAATCTGTGCCAATCGGCTGCTCATGGACGCACTACCGCCACCAGCGACAAATTCTTGAGATAAATCAAGATGAACTCCTGTTTTATCGGTAGACAGACTCAGTAGCTTAGTTCCTGGAGGAATAGCAGTAGTATATTTAGCATTCGCTGGTGGTTGAGCTAGCAAAGTCTCTACGGCTGCTTGCAAGACTCGCTCTGGCTTGACTGATTTTTTAAAAGTCATGGAGTTAGAAACTAACTCAATCTTGTTTCCTGTGGGATTGAGCCAACAAATTTGCACTACTCTTTCTTGGGTAATGGCGGCGGGGGCAGGAATGTCAGTCTCCGCTTTATCAATGGGGGAGGGAACTGGCTGAACATTTTGATTTGTCTGCTCTAGGTTGGATTTTGTCCACCAAGCAACCCCTCCCCCTGCCGCGAGGATAATTCCTGTGATGGCAGCTATCACAGTGATGGAAAAACGATTTTTATTATGATCCTGCATGAATTATGCTCCTGATCCGAGGAATATCTGGTTTTTATCGAGATTTTAGCGGAAGATTAGGACTTTTTGGGTTCTAGTCTCAGAAAACCGATGAGCTGTAAATTATCTTCCTTAATTTCTAATTGTAGGATACGGGCTAGAATTCCGTCTGCTGACAAAGTATTTAGGTTTAGGCGATCGCTAATTCCTGTGGCAAAACCCTTAAGCAGTCTCGATGACATGGGACGACCATTGACAGTCCCCTGCGGATCAAGCAAATGCAGCGCTTTGCCATTCATAACCTTGAGGGTTAACTCTAGACTAATAGCTAATTCTCTAGAGGGTTTTTGATTCCCAGAAGTTCCAGGAGTAGAACTTGATTCTAGACTAAGCTTTGCTTTAGGTCTACTTAACTTAAAATTTACCTGAAGACGATTTTGGGGCTGCAATGCCACCTGAAGACCCTCTAATCGATAACTGATGTTAGTTGAACCAGCTTTACTGACAATTAGGCGGTTAAGAGTTTTTTGTAGCTGCTCTTGAATCTCTTTCGATTGCAGGGCTTGATTGAGATCCTCTTCCGTCAGTACTATCCTTATTCCTCCCGCCGCCGGGGCAACTAAAGACTCTCTAAGATGCTCAATACTGTTAACTTTCAACTTAGAGAGTTTAACGGCGATGGGATCGGTTTCTACTTCTAAAGCAGCGATCCTCACCCCAGGCTTGATCCTCACCCCTCTGCTAGCAATCCGGACACGGGCAATTTTCCCTTGAGCTGCGCGATAATTGGGTTGGTTGTCAATTCTCACCGCCTGCTCTTCGACACTAATCACCTGGGAGCGAATTTTGTTTTGAGCAATCCGTTCCAAGACCATTCCGCCGCTAGAACCTATCCCCAACAAGCCTGCCAGCACAATCGTCAGAATTTCCATAACTTTAAATCCTCAAGCTTGAGGGTGAAATACTTTCTGAAGTTAGCATTGCTTCATCTCAAAGGCGAGGATATTGTTACCTATCTCTAACCAGCTCTAACCAGGATTGACTCGCATCAAAACTTGACCAAACTCTACAGGTTCGCCATTTTGTACCGCTATTTCCATAATTTGTCCTGTAACTTCTCCTTCAATTTCATTCATCAACTTCATCGCTTCAATAATGCACACCGTATCTCCTTTTGTAATGCGATCGCCGACTGAGACAAAGGGGTCTTCATCAGGAGCAGGAGCCGAGTAAAAAGTCCCCACCATCGGGGAAGTGACATCTACCCATTTTTTATCATCCACCGTCGGGGCAGGGGCAGTTTCTGGCGGCGAAATGGCTATAGTTTCTGGGTTGGTCGGGGGAGGAGTGGGTGCCGCTTCTAGGATCTGAGGTGAAACTGCCGCAGGGGCAACTGTGACCAAGCCTTTTTCTTTGCGTACCGTTAATTCAAAATCATCGTTTTTGAGAACCAACTCCGTGATGTCGGTTTGAGCGATCGCCCCTAACAATTCACGCAGTTCTTGGAAATTTATAGACACAAACTATACAGCCGTTATTAAGAGTAATTTTTTCTTTTCTCAAAGATAGTTGTGTAGTATTTACGTACCTAAGAGATTTCGGAGGTGGTTGATGAATTCCCAGAGGGAAATTTAATTTTCTCGACCCAGATAAGAACCGTCCCGAGTATCGACCTTAATCTTTTCACCAATGGCAATAAATAAAGGTACCATTACCTGAGCCCCAGTTTCGACAATAGCAGGCTTGGTGCCGCCGGTAGCGGTGTCTCCTTTGACCCCTGGGTCGGTTTCCGTAATCTCCAAGACCACAGAGGTAGGTAATTCGATTTCTAGCACCTTTTCGTCCCAGAAAATGACGTTAACTTCCATTTCTTCTTTCAGGAAATTAATGCGATCGCCTAAATTATCACTACTCATGCGTGACTCTTCATAAGTTTGCATATCCATAAAGACGAATTCTTCTCCGTCCTTATAGGTATATTGCATGGTGCGCTTTTCCAAATTAGCTTGAGGAACTGTTTCTCCAGCGCGAAAAGTTTTTTCGATGGTGTTTCCTGTTTGGACGTTTTTGAGCTTAGTTCTGACAAATGCGGAACCTTTACCTGGTTTAACGTGGAGAAACTCTACCACTCGCCAGACATAACCGTCCATCTCAACAGTAACTCCTGTGCGAAAGTCATTACTAGAAATCATGAAGCTTAAAATATATCCTTAAAGATCGACATTTAATTGTACCTGATGGCGGGGGACTAAAAGGATATGTCATGGGGGATTAGAGGTCAAGGAAGGATCAAGCAGTAATCAGGTGATAATTATCCTCAGGCATTATAGTCTCTAGTGACCTATTCTTGGTGTTCCGTCATAGGCAACTAGGGAGAAGTGGGAGAAGTAAAGAAATGTTGACAAGGGAGAGCAAATGCTAAGAACATACACCTTAGTAGTTTTGGTTTTTCTTAATATTTTCGGGCAATAATTTCGGATCACAATTTCGAGCAACGAGCAAGCTTAAATTTATGAACATCTTATGAACATCAAGAAAAATACTTTTTTAAGGCAGGTTTTAAAGCGAATTTTAAAGCAGGTTTTCCAGGGAGTGGCAACCCTGCTCTTGGCCATGGTCATCATCATCGCAGGGGTAGGGGGTTGGCAACCCAGTGCATCAGCTGTTTTGGCTCAGGGTGATGCCGTCACCGATCCCCAGGCCATTTTGCGCTATGCCTTACCCATAGAGAATGATTCCGTCAGAAAACTGCAAGTAAGTTTAGAAGGGATCTCTAGTAAGCTCAGAGCTAAACGCTGGAAAAACATTAGTCGTAATATTAGCGATGCTAGCTTTGTCCTGTCGGCTCGTCGTGAGCAATTATTGGCAACGGTTCCTGATGAACGGAAGTCCCAAGGGGAAGCCTTAATTGACCAACTGGCTAGAGGCACGGAAGAGCTACAAGGAATAGTTGACACTAAAGACCGAGAAGCAACCTATCTCAAAAGACAAGAGCTGTTGAATTTAGTTACCGACTTAGAAGAGTTAATGGTAGTAGACTATCCCTTTGAGGTGCCTGAGGAATATGCTTCCTTACCGCAGCTTTTAGGTCGAGCCACCGTAGCCATGAAAACTAACAAGGGTGACCTTACCGTAGTGGTGGATGGTTATAGTGCCCCTGTTAATGGGGGGAATTTCGTTGATTTAGTCCAACGGGGTTTTTATGATGGTTTAGACTTCAATCGGGCTGAAGACTTCTATATCTTGCAGGCGGGAGATCCACCAGGAGAAGCCAATGGTTTTATCGACCCTAAAACCAAAAAATATCGGGCAATTCCCATGGAAGTATTGGTTAAAGGAGATGATTTGCCTGTTTATGGTGAGACCCTTGAAGAACTTGGTCGCTACCTGGATCAACCAGCAATTCCCTTTAATGCTTATGGTGCCATGGCTTTGGCTCGCCCTGGGGACGATCCTAATGGTGGCTCTTCGCAGTTTTTCTTCTTTAAGTTTGATACGGAAGTTACCCCTCCTGGATATAACCTAATGGATGGAAGGTACTCTGTCTTTGGTTATCTCATTGAAGGTAAAGAAGTCCTAGAAGAATTAACTGCTGGGGACAAAATTATCTCTGCCAAGGTAATTAAGGGCATTGAAAACCTCAAGCAACCAAGCTAGTTATTAGTTATTTAGTTTAGTTATTGAGTAAACAATGAACCGTGACTGACGAACTGCTAGTTAAAGACATAGGAGAGCATGGACTATTAGAGAGATTGCAGCGCTTTTGCCCTGCTGAGGTGGTAGGGGATGATGGGGCAATTTTGGCGATCGCCCCTGGTCAATCTTTAGTGGTGACTACCGATGTTCTAGTCGATCAAGTCCACTTTAGCGATCGCACCACCAGTCCTTTTGATGTGGGTTGGCGAGCCGTTGCCGCAAATCTTTCGGACTTGGCAGCCATGGGGGCAAAACCCTTGGGCATTACCGTGGGTTTGTCTATTCCTGGAGCCACCCCCGTCAGGTGGATTGAGTCGGTCTATCAGGGTATGAGTGCCTGTCTTGAGGTCTATCACACTCCTCTAGTGGGGGGCGATATTTGTCGTTCAACGGTGGTTAGTTTGGCAATTACTGCCCTGGGGGAAGTACTACCCCAACGGGCGATCTGTCGTCATCAGGCACAGCCAGGAGATGCCATTGTCGTCACGGGTTTACATGGTCTATCCCGGGGGGGGCTGGAACTGTTGCTCAATCCTGACCAAGCAAATACTTTGACTCCTCAGGAAAGCGATCGCCTAATTGCCGCTCACCAACGTCCCCAACCTCGGCTAGATGTCTTAGAGTATCTGAGGGAGATACCTTTGGCAATCGCGGGTATGGATAGCAGCGATGGTTTAGGAGATGCTATTCAACAGCTTTGTCAACGGAGTGGCGTAGGAGCAGCAATTGATGGTTTAAGCATCCAAGTTTTTTCAGGATTAACTAAATTGGTGGGATACCAGACTGCTTGGTCATGGGTGTTCCAGGGAGGAGAAGACTTTGAATTAGTTTTATGCCTGCCTGAATCCGTCGCCGTCAACTTGGTACAAAAGTTAGGGGAAGAGGCGGCGATTATTGGCAATATTACGGCAAATAGCGAAATTATCATCACTAATGTCCCCCAGGAGGTAGAGGGAAAAATTTTCTCGTCGAGGGCAGGATTTCAGCATTTCTAGGAGAGACTCTACTTTAAGTTCCGCAACACAATGGGCGGCTTTCACTGTCAGCTTTAAGCATCAAACATACTACATTGAAAATGGTTATCCTGTTATAGATTTGTTAGTTAATAATGGGAATGATAATGCTGTAAGAGAAGATTATGAGCTATCTAATTAAATTTGTTTTCTCTTGATCATTGGGAATAGCTCATTAAAACTGCCATGACTAAGACCGTTCAAGGTTCGTTAGAATTAATGCCCCCGGCGATTTCCTACCCCAATTTATAGAGCAGCGATTGCCTAAGATGATGCAACAACTTTCCCGCAGTGATCAGCTTGCTAACGCTATTTTGCAAATTGCTCTAAACAACTTAGACGGTTTGACAATTTTGTCGAATTTGGCAGCGACCATCAGCAGTTCTTTGACCGTGGATGGATGTATCGTTATTGCTCGTGGGACGAATTCAAGTAAGCACTCTTTTCCGTCCCATGAAGTAGGCTACTGGCAAGGGAAAAAAAAGTTTTTGCCCAAGACAGTAATTGAGCAGCTATCCCATTTCTCCTTTCCTCAATCTGCTCCTAAATCAGCTCCTGGATCTTCTGTGATCGTCGAAACCACATCGCCTCAATTTGCGGAGATTAATGCCATCATCCAGACTCTTGTTCCCACTCATACCTGGTTAGGAATCACTACCCAGTTTCAGGAGCAAACCAATGGTTTAGTGTTGTTGCTCAAGTCTAAAACCTCATCTTGGATTCAGGAAGAACAAGAATTACTAACCCACAGTTTACCTTCTTTGGCGATCGCCATTGCTCAAGGACAACTGCAACAGCAATCCCAGACCAAATCTCGCTATCAAAATCTGCTCAAGAATCTTAGTCGAGAAATTAGTCAGGGCTATCGACTCGAATTACTCTTACAGAATTGTTTAACAGAGATGGGTCTGGCACTCCAGCTTGATCGTGGCATGATTCTTATGTTTAAGTACCAAAATCCTCTCAGAGCCAAGGGTCGCGATTACACCCGTTCGAGTGCGACACAAAGCGAGTCCTTTAGGGCAAGCCCTTCGGGTACACTTTGCGATTCCCCTCCGGGAACCCTTTGCGATCGCACCTTGGTTAAAGGTACTGCCAAGATTGATTATCAATGGAGTGCCGACCCAGAAGCCTCCTGCCTCGGAGAATCCAGTTTTGACCTCAGCCATTCTAAACTATGTCAACAAGCTTGGCGTAATGCCCCCAACTGTCTACATCTTGACTCTGAGGCCGCTTTTCCCGACTTAGTTGTTAATTCTCTGACTACGAGGGGTAGTGCACTATTGATGATGCCCTTGATGGGTAAAAAAACCAGCGAAACTGACTCGGCAATGGTTTTAGGTTTTCTGGTCTTACAAAGTGATACTCCTCATAGCTGGTCTCAGGAAGAACTGGAGTTGATTAGCTGGGTGGGGGTGCAAATTAGTACGGCAATTATTCATGAGCAAACCATCAATCGAGTCCACTTAATTGTGGATGAACGAACAGCACAACTCAAGTCCAGTATGGATATGCAGGGTAAGCTTTCCGCAAGAATGCGCCAGCACATTGAACAACTCCAAAAACTCAATCAACTCAAAGATGACTTTTTAAATAGCATGAGTCATGAACTCAAAACTCCCTTGACCAGCATGAAAATTGCCATCAAGATGTTGCGTCAGCCAGAAATTTCTCAACAGATGCGGGAGAAGTATCTCGATATTCTGGAGCAAGAATGGAATCGTGAGTATAACCTGATCAAAGACTTACTGACCTTGCAACAAGTAGAATCTGGAGAATTAACCTATAGTCCTCAAGAACTTAATTTGAGTCAAACGATTGCTGATTTGCAACAATCTTTCACAGCCAAATGGCAGCCAAGTCGAGACATCAATTTGGTTTGCAATGTTTCCGCCCCCAACCTGAAGGTTAATACCGATCCAGAGAGCTTAGAGTATATTTTGCAGGAATTATTGACCAATGCTGGCAAATATTGCGATCCTCACACCACCGTCGACCTATCCGTATTCCATCAGCTTACCCTCCAGCAGTCAGAAATTATTATTGCTGTGGCGAATGTGGGGGTGGGCATTACCCCCGAAGAATTGCCCCATATTTTTGATAAGTTTCGCCGAGGTCAAGGGGTAACGGATCGCGCGGTGCCAGGAACGGGGCTAGGGCTGACTTTAGTTCACTATTTAGTCGAGCATTTAAATGGACGAATAGAGGTTACCAGTGATCCCTTGGATGATGATGGGACAACATTCTTAACTACTTTTATGCTGAAATTACCCCAGATTAGACCAGCCATTAGTTAGGCTGATGATAAGCTAGTTGATAAATATTAATATTAACTAAAAGCTATAGTTAATCTCTCTTAAATTGTTGCTTTTAATGCTTTTTGAATTAATTCCGTTTAATCTTCTTGCTCAATTGATCGGCTCTCTGATAGTTCTATGAAATGGTACCGCGAAAAGTCTCCTCTACAAAAACCATCATCTTCCCTCGCCGATGGCTATCATTATTCACCATTTCTCAGACAATTTAAGATTTTCGGTATTGCGATTAAACTGGTTTTTTCTCTTTGGTGGAATAAATTTACAGGGTCAAACTCTCCTCACAGTAGACATAAAATTGCCAAATGGCTAGTCAAAAATATTTTAGAATTGGGCCCAACATTTATCAAAATTGGACAATCTTTATCCACCCGTGCCGATTTAATTCCCCTCGAATATATTGAAGAATTTGGTCAGCTACAGGATCGAGTCCCCCCTTTTGCTTCTGATTTGGCGATCGCCGTTATTGAACAGGAATTAGGTAAGCCAATATCAGTACTGTTTGCCGAATTTAATCCCACACCTTTAGCGGCGGCTAGTTTGGGTCAGGTACACAAAGCCAGGTTACATACGGGAGAAGACGTAGTAGTCAAGGTGCAGCGACCTGGGTTAGCTCGTTTATTCAACCTGGATTTTGAGATTCTGCATCATTTGGTACGTTGGCTCAATCGACTCCTCAAAGGCATTCGTAAGTTTAATTTGGAAGCAATTTATCGGGAATTTTTTGAGCTTTTATATCAAGAAATTGACTACATTCACGAAGGTAAAAATGCCGATCGCTTTCGCCAAAATTTTCAGGACTACCAGCGAGTGGCGGTGCCTCAAGTATATTGGCAATACACCACAGCCAAAATTCTCACTCTGGAATATTTACCAGGAATTAAAATTGATAATCGACCAGCCTTAGAAGCAAGTCAAATTGATACCCAAGCAGTGATTCAGTTGGGGATTACCTGTTACTTAAAACAGCTTTTAGAAGACGGCTTTTTTCAATCTGACCCCCATCCAGGCAACATGGCGGTAAGTCCGCGAGGGGATATTATCTTCTACGATTTTGGCACCATGGCGGAAGTTAAAACCATTGCCAAAGATCAGATGATCAAGACATTTTTTGCGGTGTTGAAAAATGATACTGATGAAGTAGTAGAAACTCTGATCTATATGGGCTTAATTGAACCAGTTGCCGATATGACCCCCGTCAAGCGGATGATCGGTTTTATGCTTAAGGAATTTCGCGATAAGCCTGTGGATGTGAGAGCTTTTGAGCAGATCACGGAAGAAGTTTACGCCATTTTTGAGCAACAGCCATTTCGCTTGCCGCCCCAGATGACTTTTGTGGTCAAATCCTTAACCACTCTAGATGGCATTGCCCGCGCCCTCGATCCTCAATACAATCTGCTCGCAGCAGCCCAACCCTTTTTGAAGCAAATTGCCTTTCAGCAACAGCAGGGGGGAGTTTTAGGAGTTCTAGCTCGCCAAACTAAAGACTTTATTCAATACAAATTCAAACAACCAAACCGCACCCAAACCTCGATCATGCGTCTAGAATCTCGCTTAGATCTAGGAGAGTTACAGGTTAAGGTTAAATCTGTGGAAAGCGAGCGATCGCTTAAACAAATCCAATTGGGCATTAAAAGTCTGATCTATACTTGCTTATCTGGGTTTTGCCTCTTGTCAGGTTCAGTACTGCTAGTTGGTCAAATCAAAGGGGTGGCGATCGCTCTGTTCTGTTTTGCCAGCTTGTGGTTTATCCTGCTGCTACGATCTTTAACCAGTATGGCGGCTAGAGAAAAGATGTATAAGATGGCACAAAAGTAGTTCTTCAACTTCTTTCTATTGCATCTTCATGACCTTGGGGACTTGGGGACTTGGGGACTTGGGGACTTGGGGACTTGGGGACTTGGGGACTTGGGGACTTGGGGACTTGGGGACTTGGAATAATAATCATACCTACTTCCCTACTTCCCCATCTCATATTTAACAAACATCAAACAGTCCTGTTATGACATGGAGAAAATCTAAAACAAATTTTAAAGCAGAGGGGCGTTCGACTAAACTTACAGTAGAGTTTGCGCTGACATGAAAAATTTATGGACAATCTGGCACTTTGGCAACGCTATCAAGACTGGCTTTACTTCAATGAAGATTTAGGATTCTATTTAGACATTAGTCGCATTAGCTTTGATGCAGCTCAAATCGAACAGTTAAAACCCAAGTTTGACAAGGCATTTAAAGATATTGAAGCTCTAGAAGGGGGAGCGATCGCCAATCCTGATGAAAACCGCATGGTTGGCCACTACTGGTTACGAGACCCCGATCTAGCACCGACTCCTGAATTAAGACAGGATATTATCGACACCAACAATAGTGTGCTGGATTTTCAACAAAAAGTGCACAGTGGAGTAATTCATCCTCCTAACAGTGCTAAGTTCACGGATATTCTGTCAATCGGGATTGGGGGTTCAGCTTTGGGCCCTCAATTCGTGGCTCAAGCTTTGGCACCTAACAATCCACCCTTGAGAATTCATTTTATTGATAATACCGATCCTGCGGGTATTGACAAGGTAATTGCCGAGATTGGCGATCGCCTCTCCACCACTTTGGTCTCAGTGATTTCTAAATCTGGTGGTACCCCCGAGACTCGGAATGGGATGCTGGAAGTGAAAAAAGTTTATGCTGACCACAATCTCGATTTTGCGGCTCATGCTTTTGCGATTACAGGAAAAAGTAGTAAATTAGAGGCGATCGCAGAACGGGAAGGCTGGCTAGCTATTTTTCCGATGCGGGATTGGGTTGGAGGCAGAACGTCAGAATTATCTCCCGTGGGTCTAGTGGCGGCAGCACTCCAGGGTATTGACATCAAGGAGATGTTAGAAGGTGCTAAAGCAATGGATGCGTTGACTCGTAAGCCCAGCCTTAAGGATAACCCCGCAGCACTGCTAGCGATGGCTTGGTACTGTGCAGGCCATGGCAGGGGGGAAAAAGACATGGTGATTCTACCCTACAAAGATAGTCTTTTGCTATTTAGTCGCTATCTCCAGCAATTGATTATGGAATCCTTGGGCAAGGAAATGGATCTCGATGGCAAGGTGGTCAATCAAGGAATTGCTGTTTATGGCAACAAAGGTTCCACCGACCAACATGCCTATGTTCAACAGCTTAGGGAAGGGGTGAATAACTTTTTCCTCACCTTTATCGAAGTCTTAAAAGATCGTTCGGGTGAATATGTCGAAATTGAAGCTGATACTACTTCAGGAGATTATCTTAAAGGATTTTTGTTGGGTACTCGTACTGCCCTGAACGATAAACAACGAGATTCAATTACGATTACAATACCCAGGGTCAACGAGCGCATTGTTGGTGCTTTAATAGCCCTTTATGAAAGGGCGGTGAGTATTTATGCCTCTTTGGTGAATATCAATGCCTATCATCAGCCAGGGGTCGAAGCTGGTAAAAAAGCGGCAGCAACGGTATTAGACATTCAGAAACAGGTGGTGGAGACTCTTAAGCAGACTGACTCTCCCTTATCACTGGAGGAATTAGCCATTAAAGCTCAAGTCAAAGACGAGGTGGAAACTGTTTATCAAATTGTGCGGCACCTTAATGCTAACAAGCGCGGTGTCATCGTCCACGGCAATATTGGTCAACCCAAGACCGTTAAGGTTGCTTGGCAAAAATAAAGGAGCAAAGCTTTTAGCTTCTGGCTTCTAGCTCTAAGCCAATAGTAATTATGCCAACTGCTTAGTAGCGGTTGGTAGTCTACTTTCCCTAATTCCCCAATTCCCTAATCCCCTAATCCCCTAATCCCCTAATCCCCTACTTCCCTAATCCTAGCGACCTACTGATCAGCCCTCAACAACAGGTAACCGCCTACGCCAAAACCAATAAAATTTGGCAACCAAGCAGCTAGCCAAGGAGAAATTACCGCAGTAATACCCAGGGAGCCGAGAGCAAATCCTAAACAATAATAAGCAAAGACAATTGCTACACACAAGGCAAAACTTCTGGCACGATTTAGCTCTGAGTATTGGATTCCCAAAGCGGAACCGATCAACACAAACACCACACAGATAAAAGGGAAAGCATATTTTTGCTGGATGCGCACCACGAATTTGGCAGTTTGGGTCGGTTCAGCACTATCTTTGATCAAGTCAACGTATTGTTTAGCTTGGCTAATGTTCATGTCTTCGGGGCTACTGCTTTGGCTAACGATCTCGAAAATGGTTTTTGATAAAGATAATTGTTTAGTGGTAAATCCTTCTAGGATGTTGCTTTTTAAGCTTTGATCAAAACGGCTAATGGTTCCTTGGGCTAAATTCCAAGTTTGATGTTGCTGATTCCACTGAGCCGATTGAGCGGTAATAATTTGCACCAGTAGATTGTGGCTAAAACGAAGAATAGTTACTCTGAGCAACTTTGGTTGGTCATATTGTTCGGCGTAGTAGATAGTTTGGAGTTTTTTGCTCGTTCCTA
This sequence comes from Cyanobacteriota bacterium, assembly GCA_046050865.1. GTDB lineage: Bacteria > Cyanobacteriota > Cyanobacteriia > Cyanobacteriales > Xenococcaceae > Waterburya. The sequence continues at coordinate 1,024 of JBJOPG010000095.1, read as the reverse complement.
AACTGGAGGTATATTCAGCAAAGTAAATATCTTGATTTTGTAAGTTTAATTCCGTCTTGGCAATATAGGGATTTTGAATGAGATTTGCCTGATAGTTCGCTCCAGGGACAATTAATTCATTGAGGAGAAACGTAATTCCTGTAACCAGCAGGCTAAACACCAAAGCAGGTAAGATAATCCGATAGCTGCTAACGCCAAAACTAAAGAGGGCGGTTAATTCGCGATCGCTATTTAAGCGACCATAGACCATCAAGCCTGTTAAAAGAATAGAAATTGGTAAAGCATAAGCCGCATATTCAGGAATTTTGTAGCAGAAGATGAATATGGCAATTCTAATCGGGAGCTGACATTCGCTAATTTTGTAGGCTAATTCGGCAACAGTTCCAACGGCTACCCCTAAAGCAGTTAAACAACTAACGCTAAAGAGAAAAAACCAGCTTAATTGCTGGAGGATATAGCGATCCATCAAGGAGATTTTGCAGCTCGGTTGAATAATTTGTTTAATATTTTGGTACTTGAATTTCATTGATAAGCTATAAGCTGTAAGCTATAAGCTATAAGTTTTAGGCTTTAAAAAGCTAGGCAAGATTTTATTATATGAATTTATTTTTATGAATAAGGTTACCGTTACTGTTCCCGCCACCACCGCCAATATTGGAGTTGGTTTTGACTGTCTTGGTGCAGCTTTAACCATGACTAATGAATTTCAATTTGAGGTAGTTGATAGTGATACTCCGTTAAAGATTATGGTGGAGGGAGAAGAGGCTCATAAGGTAGGTACAGGAGAAAGTAACCTCATTTATCGTTCTCTGGTGCAGTTGTATCAACACATTGAACAAACGCCACCTCCTCTAGAAATTACCATTAAACTGGGAGTCCCTCTGTCTCGGGGCTTGGGTAGTTCTGCTACCGCAATTATTGGCGGTTTATTGGGGGCAAATAGCTTGGCGGGTCATCCCCTTAGTCAAAGGGAAATTATGGAAATGGCGATCGCCATTGAAGGTCATCCAGATAATGTAGTTCC
>JBJOPG010000094.1:0-13908 GCA_046050865.1 Cyanobacteriota bacterium | reverse complement strand
CAACAGGAAATCATTCAAGAGCTAGCCCTTTTAAAACAGCAACCCTTAACTATTGAACCCCAGCAACTACGGTTAGTAGAAAAGAAAATTAGTAATTAATCTCAGTTCTGGTTAAGAACATTAGCTAGTGAAGGTAGCTATAAGCTGTAAGCTATAAGCTCTAATTTACTCGTTACTCGTTACTCATTACCCACTACCTACTACTTACTACCCACTACCTACTACTTACTACTTACTACTTACTACTTACTACTTACTACTTACTACTTACTACTTACTACTTACTACTTACTACTTACTACTTACTACCTAAAAATCCGTGAGCGTATTTCAACAAGAGCGTCTTCTTTTTACCCCTGCAACTGCCGAAAACAACGCTATTCCCGCTATCTTTGCTTTTCCCAATGAATACACCATCGGCATTACTAGCTTGGGGTTTCAAATTGTTTGGGCAACTTTGGCAATGCGTAGTGATGTTGATGTACGTCGTTTGTTTACAGATCTCCAAGAACCATTACCGAGAAATCCTGAACTGTTGGGGTTTTCGGTATCTTGGGAACTAGACTATATCAATATTTTTAATTTACTAGAATCTTTGGATCTTCCGCTCCATAGTATTGAAAGGGGCGATCATCATCCTTTAGTCTTTGGTGGAGGAACGGTATTAACCGCCAACCCTGAACCTCTAGCGGATTTTTTTGATGTAATTTTATTGGGAGATGGGGAAGATTTACTCGATCGCTTTATTGATGCCTATCAACAGGTACGTCACGCTAGTCGTGCAGCTAAACTTATTCATTTAGCACAGGTTCCAGGAATTTACATTCCTAGTTTATATGAGGTAACCTATCATAGCCCTGATGGTGAGATTAAGGCGATCGCTCCTACGGATGCAGACATACCTGATTCGGTGCAAAAGCAAACCTATCGCGGTAATACCCTCTCGGCTTCAACGGTAGTGACGGAAAGAGCCGCCTGGGAAAATATTTACATGGTGGAGGTGGTACGTAGCTGTCCTGAAATGTGTCGCTTTTGTTTGGCTAGCTATCTTACTCTCCCATTTCGGACTGCACCTTTGGAGAGTTCTTTAATCCCTGCCATTGATCGAGGCTTAAAAGTTACCAATCGTTTGGGTTTGCTGGGGGCATCAGTAACACAGCATCCTGAATTTGAAGCGATTCTTGATTACCTATCTCAACCTAAATATCAAGATGTCCGCTTGAGCATTGCTTCTGTGCGAACCAATACTGTAACTGAAAAACTAGCCTCTACCCTGGCTAACCGTGATACTCGTTCCATTACGATCGCTGTAGAAAGTGGTTCCGAGAAAGTTAGACAGATAGTTAATAAAAAGCTGACCAATGAGGAGATTATTCAGGCGGCAATTAACGCTAAAGCTGGAGGCTTAAAAGCTCTCAAACTTTACGGCATGGTAGGTATTCCTGGGGAATCAATGGCGGATGTGGAAGCAACGGTAACCATGATGTCGGCAATTAAAAAAGCCGTGCCTGGACTACGGCTAACCCTTGGTTGCAGTACCTTTGTGCCAAAATCTCATACTCCCTTTCAATGGTTTGGGGTTAATCCTGAAGCGAAGCAGCGTTTAAAGTATCTAGAAAAGAATTTGCGTTCACAAGGCATTGATTTTCGTCCTGAAAGCTATAATTGGTCAGTAGTTCAAGCTTTAATTTCGCGAGGCGATCGCCGTTTGGGTAAATTACTTCAGTTAACCAGAGAATTTGGTGACTCCGCCGGGAGCTATAAGCGAGCTTTTAAACAGCTAAAAGGACAAATCCCACCCCTAGATTGCTACGTTCATGATCGCTGGTCGACAGCCGAAACAATCCTTCCTTGGCAACATCTCACTGCGGCATTACCTCAAAAAACTTTAATCAAGCATCTGGATGAAGCTATGGCAATTAAAGATGCAGAATAATTAGGTAGTGGGTAGTGGGTAGTAGGTAGTGGGTAGTAGGTAGTGGGTAGTAGGTAGTGGGTAGTAGGTAGTGAGTAGTGGGTAGTGGGTAGTAGGTAGTGAGTAGTGGGTAGTGGGTAGTGGGTAGTAGGTAGTGGGTAGTAGGTAGTGGGTAGTGGGTAGTGGGTAGTGGGTAGTAGGTAGTAGGTAGTGAGTAGTGGGTAGTAGGTAGTGAGTAGTGGGTAGTGGGTAGTAGGTAGTAGGTAGTGAGTAGTGGGTAGTGGAGTGGGTAGTCTTTATTTGTTATTTTTCTGGCTTCATAGATTAATCTGCATTTGTTAAACGAGAAGCATTGAGACCTGCGGAGCGACGAGCAATTCGCTCTTTCAATGTATTGGTGCAATGAAGGAAAAAGACTAAACTGGCAGCTATAGTCTGAATATCTGAATAATTGAGTTGACCACCATGACCTATGTCCAGTCTCCCCTGGAGTTTATTCCTCCCGTCTATAGCCCAGTTATTTGGAATCTTGCTCGGGGAATTATCCCTTTTTGGCTACGCTATAACCACAGTATTGTCAGGGTTGAGGTAGACAATGCCAAGGAATTAATTGATCTTTATCATCAGTTCCAACAGGGTCAGACGCGGTTTATGTTGGCATTTCGTCATCCCTCGATAATCGATCCTCCCTGTCTGGCTCAATTACTCTGGAATCAACTGCCCAAGTTAGCGCAGCAGCAAGGAGTTAATCTGCGATCGCCTGTCCATACACACTTTATTTATGATCGAGGCATTCCTCTTTGGGCAGGAAATCAAGTAGGCTGGGGCATCTCTAAATTAGGGGGGACTCCCATTCGGCGGGGAGCAGTAGATCGGGTGGGGCTACGTTCGATTCGAGATTTGTTTGCCAACGGACAGTTTCCCCTAGCTGCCGCCCCTGAAGGAGCGACTAATGGTCACAATGAAATAGTTAGTCCCATTGAACCTGGTATTGCTCAATTTGGCTTTTGGTGTCAAGAAGATCTAATTAAAGCCGAACGGCAGGAACAGGTGGCGATCGCCCCTGTGGGAGTCAGATATTTCTATCAAATAGCCCCTTGGCAATATTTAGACGAGTTACTAACTAAATTAGAGCTAGATAGCGGTTTACGAGATCTTCCCCTCGGTACAAAAGGCTTAATTAACGGCAAGACTCCCGATGAAAATCAGCAAGCAGAACTCTATGATCGGTTAATTACTCTCTCAGAACATCTTTTAGTTTTGATGGAAGACTTTTATCGCAAGTTCTATCAACAGCAATTAGAGACGACAGGTAAAGACTTTGGCGATCGCCTCCAAAATTTATTAAATGCAGCATTAAACGTGGCAGAACAATCCTTTGGCGTTAAACCAAATGGGGGAATTGGCGATCGCTGCCGTCGAGTAGAACAAGCAGGTTGGAATCGCATCTATCGTGAGGATATTTCAGAGTTAACGGATCTTGCCCCCGCAGTTAGAGGATTAGCCAATTTAATCGCCTCGGAAGCTGAGTTACGGCTATGGCACATGAGGTTGGTGGAAAACTTCGTCAGCGTCACAGGTCATTATGTCCTAGAAAAACCTAGTGTAGAAAGATTTGCTGATACTATCTTGTTGCTGTGGAAGATGGTCGCTCGCTTAAAAGGAACTTCTAATACGAAAACTCCCTACCTTGGTAAAAAATGGGCAAAACTTACCGCCATGCCTCCATTACTCATTGCAGATTACTGGGAACAATATCAAGCTAATCGTCGCCAAGCGATCGCCAGTTTAACTCACAATTTACAGCAAACTTTAGAACAAACAATTTCGATCACTAATTAAATCTAAGTATCATAACTAAGTGCTTTAGAATACAAATCAAATGCTCTAAAAGCAATGTAAATCACACTCTTTTTTCGACAAATGTAATTTATTTAACATTGTTTCTACTTAAATTCTACTAATACTATTCTTTAATAAGATTAACTTTGTTTGTAATAGAAAATATTCAATTTATCTATTGACAATTCTATTTCTTACAACATAATGGTAAACCAAGAGGGGTTTTTCTAGTTGACAAAATAGTTCTTAATAGTAGTTAAATACTAAAGAATTGTAATTGTCATCTACGAGCCTTGTATTGATTGCTGGTAATACAAAAAATCAGTTGAGCTAATTAGTTCAACTGGTTTTTCATGTTGTAATTATTTAATCATGCTAATTATTTTTTTCTTCTCTCACACTAAACATTCGATATTCGATTTTGCAACTTATCGGACTCAGATTACTTGACTTTGCCTCGGAAACGAATAAAGCCATAGGAATCTGTTGGACTACCTGGAGTATTTGCTTTGGGAAGGTTTTGTATTTTGACTACTACCGCACCGTTATCGTTATTTGTGCCGTTAACGTTAACCAAAGTGTTAGTAGGAGTTACTTTTTTGCATAGATTTGCTGGAGGAGCATTGCCTGGAGCATAAAAGTCCCCTTGATCGTCATTGAGTAAATTCGACAGCTTGAGATTTGGCGATGTCGGCAGAACTGTTGAATTAAATCCTAAACCGATTCCCAGTTCAACACCATAGGTATTTTTCACAAAAGTCATGTGATCTGGAACTACATCACAAATCTTGATTTCTTTGGCGTTCACATCGCCACTAGAAAGAAAATAAACTGTATATTCCACCTCATCATCGGGTTTGACCTTGCCCGCATTAATTACACCCCGCAGATATATATTAGAATTTGGCCAGAGGGGGTGATTGTCATTAACCGTAGGATCGTTAACAAAATTACTAAATTGAATTTCTTTACCTGGTTGACCAGGATTAATCGCCGTAATCCGTTTGACTAACAAAAGTTCGGGACGAGGGGCGATCGCAATTTGATAATCTTCTACCTCTCCATCGTTAGCATCTCCTCCAGAGGTGTTACTGTTAATGGAACTATCAGTAGTTAACCGAAAACGAGCGTAAGTATTACCGACGGTTCCCAAATTGATCCCACTCCAGGTCAAATTAGTTACAGAATGCCCCCCCGTAGTGTTGGGACTGACTAAGGCACTAGTATACTCTGTTGAGTCGAACTTGCCATTTTTGTTGAAATCAATCCAAGCATGCAGGGTAGCAGGCTGGGTTTTAGTATTGGTAACTGTAATATTATTGGCAGGAATACTGTAATTAGTAACTCTGGAAAAGAGAGTAGGCAGAACAAAATTATCTTCATCATCGCCATTACCTGTTCCTGCGCCTTGAGGGGCATCATCATCGGTAGCATTACCATTGTTATTATCAGTCCCATCAACAAAGCCATTGGCATCAACATCGGGGGCTGTTGCCCCTATAAATAAACCAGAAGAAATCCCATGATTGGCTCCTAGGGGTTCGCTATTGTTACTGCTGTTGTTAGCAATATTATTGGTACCGTAAGTATCGGGGGCATCACCAAAGTCGGCGGGACATAAATTTGCCAGAAAAGCATTAGTATACTGGTTTTGCAAAGTAGTGTAGTCAGTAATTGGCAGAAAGTCTGTCTCAAAAATATTTGAGCCGTTATAGGTAATGGTATTGTTGCCGTCGGTAATTCCTTTAAAACCACTGTTTACTGTTAATCCTTGTATACCAATACCATAGATATGTGCGCCAGCATCTTTGAACTGTTGGGCTTCATCGTCGGGACTCCCCCTGCCAGTTGTTACTCCATCTGTAAAGAAAAACACGATATCTGGCTGGTCAACTCCAAGAGCAAGCCCTGCTTGAAAACCCTTTTCCCAGTCTGTACCGCTACCAGGAACACCATAATTAGTATTTAAAGCAGTTTGAAAACTAGCTAGGTTAGCACTGGTAATGTCCGTATAGGTGATCACCGTCCTGCCAATACTATCAAATCCAACGATCGCCGCCTGTCCCACAAGACCTTTCGCCACAAAGTCATTCAGGGTAGCCATAACCGCTTGTCGCTGCTGGGCAAGTTCACTGGCATCGACAGAACTAGAGTCATCCAAAATAAAGAGGAGATTGTGGGAAGTAGCTTGGCAAAAATCTGGAGGGAGGTCAGGGTTTCCCGCCGTGGCGATCGCAATGGGGTAATCTTCAATTTCTCCATAATCTGTAACGTTGGAAGCTCCTGTGGATAATTCAGCAGTAGCTTGATCTTGACCCAGGCGAAAACGAGCATATGTATTGCCAGTCGTCATGCCCAAAGGGGTAGTAAAGATAACGTTAACTGTTCTAGGATTTGTAGCATTGGTAGGTACTGTCACCGTGGTTGATTTCTCTCCAGTATCTAGGAAATCACCATCCTTATTGAAGTCAATATAACCTACTAAAAAAGCATTTTTCGAGGTCACATTATTACTGACAGTAACAGGTACGGTATAGGTTTTATTGCTGGCAGTGGTTAAGGAGGGAAAATTGCTCACCCCATCTTCATCATCGGGAGTACCATTGTTATCATCTGCGTTAGCAGCGGTATTTTGTAAGCTACCATCATCATGATCCAGATTGCCGCCTAACTTGAGGATTTGACCTGGGGTATTAATTACAGCTTGAGAAGCACCACCATCGGCAGCAGTAGTTTTATAATTTACTGCCCCTGTTCCAGTAGCGGCATCAGGAGCGTCACCATAGTCATATTTGACGATCTCAACTTGATAATCTTCTACTTCTCCATCGATCGCCAAGCCAGCCGAATTGGGAGAGCTAATTAAGCCAGCATCGGTGGTGATCCGAAAGCGAGCATAAGTATTCCCCGCCACGATGCGAGGGAAGCCAGACCAACTAAGGGCAGCAGTAGTTTGATTGGGAGCAACATTAACAGTTGCTTGTTCTCCAGGATCTAAAAAATCACCATCCAGATTAAAATCAATCCAGCCCATGAGTTTGGCGGTTTGGCCAGAAGTATTACGAACGGGAATACCAGAAATTAAGTGGCTGGTAATTCCAGAAGGTATTTTTAGGGTATTGCCAAAAGCATCTTCATCATCTCCTGTGTTGTCATCTCCATCCGCAGGGTTGGGAGATGTTGTAGGAGTGCCGTTGGCCTCAACATCTGGCGGCAGCGCTCCTAAATAAACATTGGGACTAAGGGGAACACTATGCCGAGCAGGCCCTGGAAGTTGAATAGCTTGGTTAACAGAGCTAGTTTTATAGCTGTCAGGGGCATCTCCATAGTCCAGATTATAACTATTGATCACATCGACAAAAACTCCCCCATCCCATTGGGAGTCAACGATATCAGCAGTTATCACCTTGACAGTGTAGGTTTGATTGGGCTGTACTGCAATTGAGGCACTTAAGGGTTTGGTAAAACCATCATATTCCACATTAGTGTAGTTGTTTTGAATAGTTGCGCTCGTATTACCAGGAAATGCTAATTCGTTATAATTATCGATGTTGTTAACAAAAAATTGAGAGTTATTTGTGTTACATGGAGCCGCATTATTGGGATTAGCAGCAGCCCCCGCAACTCCCCGATTAATTTCGTTAATCGAAAAACCAGCTAAAGTTTGATCGAGTCGAGCAATATTCACTGTCCCCGTAATGCCAGGACCACTAACGAAAATACCCATAGCATCATTAAATTTAGTACAAACATATTCATTGTACTCTTCAGAAGCAAATAGAAATTCCATGCTTAAAGTATTGCCAGTCGGAACTACGTTGAATTGCAGAGTAACTGTATCCCGCTGCGCTCCAGGATCAACTGTAGCTAGATCAGTACTAGTCGGTCCAATCTCTCCGCCAGTTGATAGATTAGAAAATTTATTAGGACCATCGGCGGTAGTTGCCGTCCCTGTGACTAGCACCACACCATTTTCAATGCCGAGTAATGGGCCAGCCGTTCCAATACTACCGCCTGAAAACACCCCTGTCTGGTCGCCAATTGTTCCTTGATCAATGGTCACATTAGAAATGGTGACATTTTCTCCTGTCAACTGAGTGCCGATTGTTGTTACGTTGGTGGTTGGTGTAATGGTCAGATCTGCCAGAGCAGCTTGAGATAGGCTTCCTAGCGCCAAGCTTGCCAAGGTGCCAACTCCCAATCCTTGGATAACTTTATGACTATTTTGATGATTAATTTTGACTAGGAAGTCTAATAATATATTCATTAGGTTATTTTTTAAGGCTGCCATAGTATTCCCCATTTTGCCCAAATATTTCGCCTAGCTTGGGCGGAAAATCCCAATACTCTGAAGACCTAGAAATCAAAGGTAGATCGGCCGCAATTCTCGTTTTTTGACTTTTATGATTCAAGGTTTAGAGCTAGATTTTTCTCCTAACAGTGGTTAAATTTCCATAATGAGAATTGCTGACTCAAATTACTTGACTTTGCCTCGGAAACGAACAAAGCCATAGGAATCCTTTGGGCTACCTGGAGTATTTGCTTTAGGTAAGTTTTGTATTTTTACTACTACCGCGCCGTTATCGTTATTCGTGCCGTTAACATTAACCAAAGTGTTAGCAGGAGTTACTTTTTTGCATAGATTTGCTGGAGGAGCATTGCCTGGGGCATAAAAGTCCCCTTGATCGTCATTGAGTAAATTAGATAGCTTGAGATTTGGCGATGTCGGCAGAGCTGTTGAATCAAATCCTAAACCGATCCCCAGTTCCACACCATAAGTATTTTTTACAAAGGTCATGTGGTCTGGAACTGCATCACAAATTTTCACTTCTTTGGCGTTCACATCGCCATTAGAGAGAAAATAAATCGTGTATTCCACCTCATCTCCTGGTTTGACAACGGAAGAATTACTCACTCCACGCAAATATTCGTTGATATTGTTGTTCGGGCTACCATCAGAATCGGGCCACTTGGAATTGTTATCATTAGTCGTGCCAGTATCGTCAATAAAATTGTTAAATTGAATTTCCCCTGGCCGACCTGGATTAATCGCTGTAATCCGTTTAACAAGTAGTAAATTAGGATCAGATGCTATGGGTTGAGCGATCGCAATTTGATAATCTTCTACCTCACCACTAGCAACAATTCCTGTGGGATTTATCCCTGTATTTGTGCTAAACCGAAAGCGAGCAAAGGTATTACCGATATTGGCATTGGCTGGTATAGTAAGACTAAGATTATTTGTTCCTGCATTTAGAGATCTATCTGTAAAGACTTTTTCACCTGAATCATCCCAATCATTGTCTTGATTAAAATCTATCCAAGCATTTAGATAACCAGGCACAGAAGCTACAACATCCATTGATGCTGTTCTGCCAGTATTCAGAGTAGAGGTAAAAGTAACCCCATCTTCATCATCTATCTGATCGACATCTCCTACAATACCGTCATCACCATTAGCTGCTGCCGAAGGTTGACCATCAAGCTCAATCCGAACCTTAGAACCTAAGAAGCTTACTCCATCATTAATGTGAGCAGCACCGTTGTTATTTCTCAACACAGGATAACCAGATTTAGCATCACCATGATCGCACAAAGGGCCAAAACGAACAGCATCAATAAAATTACCCACTCCTTGATCTCCAGTAGCAGTAGCGACAGCTTGATATTCAAATCTTGTAGTGGTTTGTCCTGCTGGCACAGTGTATGTTCCCTGATACACTACCCAGGCAGTATTGCCTGTTTGAAATGAAGTAGTCCCATTTGTAGGATTAATTTGAGCAACAGTCGCTCCAGGTGAACCAATTTTTAAGTTCATAGTATCTACTCCTACTCTGCCTCGATGAGCAAATTGCCAGGTGATTACCGAGCCTGGAATAGTATACACATCTTGATAAAGAGAACCATTGACATAAGCATTAATTTCCGCAAATTGCTCCCCTTCATAAGCGAGTGGATTACCGTCAATATTGTTGCCATTACGCCACAACTCGATATAGCTATCTGCAAAACTTGTCCACCCTGGAACATCATTTTCGTTGTAAGCTGCAATTTTATTAGGCACAAATGTCTGATAAGGTGTCGGCAAAGTATTACTTAATGCAGGGCTTTCAAAACTGCCATTAGTTATTGCCACTTCGCAAGAAGCTACAGATGAGGGAGGCAAAGAAGGAACTGGCTCGATCGCAACCTTATAATCTTCTACCTCACCATTGATGGCATTGCCGATAGAACGTTCATCTTGGGCATTTGTCGTAGCATTATTAGTTAAGCTTGCAGTAGTTAGACGAAAACGGATATAAGTGTCACCTGGCGTAGTCCCACTGGGTATAGACCAGTTCAGGTTGGCACTTGTACTATTGTTGGCAACCGTCGCATTTTGATATTCTCCTGTTTCAAACTTGCCGTCTTTGTCAAAGTCAACCCAGGCGTGTAAAGTAGCTGGACTACCACTAGTATTGGTTACAGGGACAATAATATCGTAATTATCGATAGTGGAGACATTAGGTAAGGTAGCAAAAGCATCTTCATCATCGGGAGTACCATTGTTATCATCTCCTGCTGCTGCTGCACCTGCATCGTTGCCTAGCTGAGTACCTGATTCTTGATCGGGTTTGGTGGCACCTATATATACGGTTGGAGTGGCAGGATTATCATGACTAGCATCGCCATAAAAGTTAGGAGCATCACCATAATCATAGGTTTTAGCGATCGCAATTGGATAATCCTCGACTTCTCCGTTAGCTGCTAAACCGATTGAAGCATCATCCCTTTGAGTTGTTTCTGTAGTTTGATCAAGGTTGCTAGTAGTCAGCCTGATCCGCATGGAAGTACCACCGTTAATAATATTTGCGCCAGTACTGCCAATATTGTTCCAGTTGAGGGTGACGCTACCACTAGCGCTGATGTTGACCACTGTAGCTTGTTCATCCTGGTCAAACTTTTGATCGCGGTCAAAATCGATCCAAGCATAGACATTAGCCGTAAGACCACTGGGGTTATTAACCTTAGTAGTTAGGCTATAGCTGGTGGTATTGGTCGTTAAAGTAGGGAAAGAACTAATTCCATCTTCATCATCAAGATTGGGAGCAGCCACAGCATCATCCCCATCGGCATTAGCAGAACTTTGAGCGGCAGTTTCAGTATCGGGAAAAACGTTGCCCAAATAAAGATTAGTCGAGAGATTATGACGGGCAGAATTAGTCCCCTCATAGCCTGTTGGGGCATCACCATAGTCTTGGATTATCTGATTATTATTTTTGCCGACGCTGGTAATGCGCTGGTTGGGAGCAATAAAAGCAATGTCTGTATCAACAGTGTTTAAAAATCCCGTACACCTACCACTAGCACTATCTGGATCGGTAGTAAGAATAGCTGTTTTTTCCCAACAAGCGCTAGAGTTACCATCTATCCCATTTGGGGTAAGACTGATGGATTGCCCAGGCAATGGATCATCTAATTTATTTTCATAGGTGCTATTCCAGAAGTTAAAGCTGGGCCGAGTATTAATTGCACCACTGCTGGAAAGACCATAAGCCATATAGTCTATTACTTTGGTATTGGCATCGTAGAGCCAGACATCATCACCAGCATTGTTTAGTTTGGGACTTTGAGAAAGCCAAGCTTGAAAAGTTGCGCCAATCGCAGAATGTTCGGCAGTTTGGTTACCAATCCAAATAACTGCATATTGTCCTGGCTGTAAAATAGTTCCATTAGGAAAGACATAGGGCGATTGACTACCAGTAATGCTGCCTACTGTGCCATCTAAAGCATTAGGATCAGTTGCTGCTGAGACCAACAAGTTGCCGTCAATTAATTTAAACCCACTAAGGTTAATTGTGTTACTGGAAGGGTTAAATAATTCAATAAATTCATCATTGTCAACAGCAGTAAGATTATTTGATTGAGCATACAAGACTTCATTAATAACTAGCTGACCTGCGAAAGGAGATATCGGCGAAGCTCCGATCGCAATTGGATAATCTTCGACTTCACCGTTAGTAGCATTACCCACCGAGGCAGAATCACGACTGGTAGTTGCGGAAGCAGCGCTGAGGGTGTCAGTAGTTAATCTAATTCTGGCGTAACTATTGCCATTATTGATATTCGCACCAGTACCACCAATATTATTCCAGGTCAGAGTTACATTACCATTACTACCTGTAGGAACTTTGCCATTGCTAAGGGTAATTGTGCCATTGCTGACTGTGGCTCGCTCATCTCCGTCAAATTTGCCGTCACGATCAAAATCAATCCAGCCATAGACATTAGCTGGACTACCACTAGTATTGCTCACTGTAGCGGTGACACTATAGCTGGTGGTAATATTATATAGGTTGGGAAAACTAGTGATTCCATCTTCATCTGCGCCATCCCCAGTGCCATCCAAAGGAGTTTGAGCATCAATCTCAAAGTCAGGTGCATTTACACCTAGTTTTAATGTATTAACAATAATGTGATTTGCACCTATTCCCTCGCCATTATTATTGGTAGCGTCGGTACCATAGGTATCGGGAGCATCACCGTAATCTATAGGTGAACCGATGGTTGCACTACTGGTAGTTGGTGTGCTGACCGTCAAACCAGAAACTACAACATCTTGCCCAGACATAGTAGCGTTATTTGCAACAACAGTACCATTCGTAGCAGTAGGAGATATCTTTAGATCGTAAGTAAATTCTCCACCCCGTAAAGCATGCAAGCTGCCACTAGTAACATTTGGCAAATTATCAAAAGTGACGATAGCTGCTGACCCTGGACATGGTGCAGTACCAGAGGTGACACTACTAATAGTTGTGCTATTTGAAAGACCACTTAAGGTCGGAACTGCTCCTGTGCAACCTGCCGTCGCGATCGCTGTAGGCAAGGTGTCTTTAAATGAGATGTTATTAACGGGTAAGTTACCAAGATTCGCATATCTTACCCGATAGGTTATTGTGGAACCTGCGGGAACAGCTCCGCCGCTGTAGAGGGAACCGTTAACTTTGTAAATCTCTTTTTTGACAGACAAATTGGCACTTTGGCCAACGGTAGGTCCAAAATAACGCCAAGGATTGTCTTTAGAACCAGAAATAAGAATATTGTTTTTAAGAGTAGTCGCCCAGTTATCACTGCCATTGGCTTCAAAGTTGAGCAGCGCTCCAGTAGTCGAGGTGATCGCAGGGGCATTAATTCTGACTCGAATCTTGACGTAAACTGTCTCATTTAAAGTTCTCAAACCATCAGACCAACGCACAGCGTTAGTATTACTGGGTAAGGGAGCCGCATCGTTCAATGTCCTACCGATAGAGGATGCATCGAGTAGAGTTGCCGTATTTGGTGTCCCTTCTGCCGTAGCTGGACCATCCAATATATCAGCTTTTTTAGAACCTGAATATTGAATACGATTCCAAGGTCCAACGATACCTGTATTATCTAGGGTATAGCCTGTATCTGGCCCAGCCACTGTCGAACCAGAACCAAAGGGAGTAGATCCCTGACCAACAGAGTTAATAATTGTGGCACTGGAGGTAGGAGTGGAGTTTGTCGGAATGGCATTGAGTGTCCCCCCTCTACCAAAGGCATTTACCTGATTGGCATCCCACAAGTTAAAAGCGTCTATGGCTTTGTAGAAAGTGTCTTGAACATTATAACCATTAGATGTGCCACTAGTGTTAGTGGGGTCTCCAATCGGACCCTTGGCGATATTACTACCGTCGGCCGTAAAAAGTTTAGTTCGAGTATCAGTTGAATAAAATATTCCTGTATCGCCATCTAGGTCACTTTGTCTACTGTTCCCGCTCCCAGCAAACGGATTACCAAAAGGTGTCTTTGAATCCCGTGCTCCCCAGCCGTCATTAGCTTGTCCCCCTTGCCCTGGAGTCCGCACTGTTGCACCTGTGGCATCAGTGACAAACCAAGCTCCTAGAACCTCTACGCCGTTTGGGATATAAGCAGTAAGGTATACATTTGGTCCGGCTGGCGCATTAGCTACTTGAGCTTCCAAAACATATTCCACAACATCCCCAGGCTGTACTCCTGGCGTTCGGGAAGGATCTGTCAGTAAGTTAATAGAGCTTTGGGTCAGGTTGGTCTTCATGTTGGTCATGTAGATCCCATCAGCCCAGACTAAACCAGGAATTGCCAGCGTCAATAATGTGGCGATCGCTCCT
>JBJOPG010000093.1:0-14018 GCA_046050865.1 Cyanobacteriota bacterium | reverse complement strand
TAATACGCTTCGAGAAAATACAAAAAGCTTATAGCTTATAGCTTACGGCTTATAGCTAAAAAAGAATCACTATGATTTTTAATTCACATTAGACGTATAAAAGGTAAATATAGTCCAACTTGCCAATGCAGCCAAAAATCTGTTAGCTTATACGTAGTCATAATGAGTATGAGTTAATCATGGTTAAAATAGTTGGAATTGTTGGTAGTCTTCGTCCTGATGCTTATAGTGGGTTGGCATTGCATCAGGCAATGGAGCGAGTTAAGGAATTAGGAGCTGCCACGGAAATCTTGGATTTAAGAGAAATGAAGTTGCCTTTTTGTGATGGCGGCAGCGAATACCCAGGATATCCAGACGTAGAAATGTTGAGAGTAACAGTTAAGGCAGCGGATGGGTTAATCTTAGCAACCCCGGAATATCATGGCAGCGTTAGCGGGGTGTTAAAAAATGCTTTGGATCTAATGAGTTTTGAGCATTTAGCAGGGAAGGTAACGGGACTGATTAGTGTTTTGGGGGGACAATCCAACAGCAACGCCCTGAATGATTTAAGGATTATTGTTCGCTGGGTACACGGGTGGGTCATTCCAGAACAGATTGCGATCGGGCAAGCATGGCAGGCATTTGATTCATCAGGAAATCTCAAGGATGACAAGTTGGGGGAAAGGTTTGATCAATTTGCTCAAAGTTTAGTTAATAGCTCTGCTTTATTGCAGGGGAAACCAAGTAAATAAAACGGCAACGCCAATCAGGACTTATCGAGCTATACTACGGAGTTGTTTCTAAGACCTCTTTATGGTTAATTTGTTGCGATGTTACGTTGGCATAGCCTTATGGGTGTTTTTACTACCGTCTTCTGTATTTGGGACGGAGTTGCCAGCAGTGGCAAAGTCGGCTAGTTTTTTGCCCCATAAATTGCGACCAACTCTGGATAGTATTCCTGTTACCCCAGATTTTGCTACCCCAAAATTTACTACCCCTAAAGCGGCTCACAAGTTAATTACCCAATCAAGGGATGGCGATCGCGAAGGGTTCCCCGCGGGAAATCGCCGAGAGTTTACCATTCCCACAATTGAAAACACAACTCAAAATTCGACCTCAGGGATTCCCGTAGAAGAAGCAGAGGTGATTGAGGTGATTGCCGATCGCCAAGAATATGATCAGTTGCGGGGGACAATTACCGCCGAAGGAAATGTCTTGATGCGCTTTGCTCAGTCGGTGATGACCAGCGATCGCCTAGAGATTAATTTAAACAATCGTCTCGCAGTGGCGCAAAATAATGTCGTCCTTACGAGAGGGGAGCAAGTTTTACGGGGTCAGAGATTTGAATATAATTTGGTGGCAGATCGCGGGGTGATCTTTGGGGCGGGGGGAGAAATCTATCAGCCCAGCTTGAATCAAGATACAGACTTCAAACAGCGGATAAACTCTAGCATTACCGAGGAGACTTTGAGCGATCGCTTAATCAATAGTCAGCCCTTGACCGATGTTACTGCTACTGAAGGGATTGGAATTAGCGTAGGGAGTAAAGGGATTGATCTGGGGGGAGAGAATAATACGCCTTCTGGTTCAACGGTTAAACGATTGCGGTTTGAGGCGGATCGATTAGATTTTGAAAGTAAAAATTGGACAGCGAATCATCTGCGTCTGACAAATGATCCCTTTTCTCCGCCTGAATTAGAACTAAGAGCCAAAAAAGCTACCTTTCAGCAATTAAAATCTACTGGTAGCCAGTTAACTACTACGGATTCGGAGTTGGTGCTAGATGATCGGCTCAAGATCCCACTACTGGTAAGTGCCTTTGCCTTTGATAGCCGTTCTACTCGACCAGGACTGTTCACCGTTGCCTTTGATGGCAATGAACGAGGTGGGCTATATTTGGAGCGTACCTGGGACTTGTTTGACAGGGAACGATTTAGCTGGAGCATTACCCCCCAATATTTCGTACAACGGGCGTTCGTACCCAATGCCTTTGGCTTTAGCGAAGCTGACGAAGGAGGAGTATTCGATTCATCAGCGTTTGGTTTAACCAGCGCGATTAAAGCCGATTTTAGTCCTAGAACCAATTTGAATGGTAACTTTTCCCTAGCAGGATTAGATTTGAGCAATTATGAAGAAAGTTTGCGAGGTAAATTAGAGTTACAGCATCGACTAGGAAACCTCAACAATCCCTATCAGCTAGCTTTAGAATACAATTACCGCGATCGCCTTTTTAATGGCTCTTTGGGTTTTCAGACGGTGAAAGCCAGTATTGGCGGTGTGCTTACCTCCCCTCAGATCACTTTGGGGAAGACTGGAGTTAACCTAAACTTTCAAGGATCGATCAAAAACATTAATGATGATACTGACCGACCAGATTTACTAGAGACAAAACGAGACAACAATCAGATTAACCTGACTCGCTATCAAGGGGCAGCATTTCTCAACAAAAACTTCTCTGTGTGGACGGGAAAAGCATTACCGAGCACTAAAGAAAAAGGATTGCGCTATACCCCTGTCCCAGTAGTTCCCTATTTGAATCTATTTACTCAAGTTTCTGGAGTCGGCAGTTTATACAGTAACAGTGATTCTCAGCTTTCCTTAGAAGGAACAGTTGGTATTCAAGGACAAGTGGGTCATTTTTCCCGCGACTGGCTAGACTATACGGGTTTTCAATTGAGCTATTCCCAAAATCTGCGTGGTGATGAGTCACCTTTTTTGTTTGATCGTCTGGAAGACCGACAAGTTCTCGCCGTTAATCTGACCCAGCAAATTTATGGCCCGATTCGTTTTGGCTATCAAACGACGGTTAAATTAAACGATCAAGAGGTCATCCGTAGTGACTATATTCTGGAGTATAGTCGCCGTACTCACAACATCACCCTTCGCTATAACCCTGTTTTGGAGATTGGTTCTTTTAGTCTGCGGATCAGCGATTTCAATTGGGAAGGAAATCCTCAGCCGTTTGAAGACAATGGTATTACTTCCGTAATTCAGGGAGTCGAGTAGTTAGCGTTATTAAGTAACTAGTAACGATATCTCTATATACTCGAAAGCCGACGCATAAGAATACTCTTACTCAAAACGTGACCGTCCTAAAAGCCGCCGCTTTAATCGATAATTTTTCGCTCTTTCGGCATCAGTCATTGCTTTTTGATTAACAGATGGTCTACCTTTTCCTCTTGGGTTATCTGACCAATGCTTTTTACAAACTTTGCATTGATACTGCTGATAACCTAATTTTGTCAGTCCATTTTTTTTTATTTGCTCTGATTGGCAATGCGGGCAATGTGACATATGCTACGCCGCTTTGTAAGTTACTATTTACTTACCACCAAGTAATTAAGGTCGTGATAGTCCTTAGCTTTCCTTGGTGGTCTTGGATTAAGGGTTAAAATTTACCGCTTCGCGCGAACCAACCTGCGATCGCAGCAAGAATCATAAAAGATATTTGTCGCCAATTCTTCAATTCTCCAAACTTTTCATTAACATCGGGAAGCTTGCCCTCGAAAGAATTAAAACGATTTTCCAGACTATCCAAATGTTTATCTGTGGCGGTGGCTTTAGTTTCTACAACTAAAAGTCTTCTGTCTAGCCCTAAAATTCCTTCTTCAACTTTATGAAGACGAGAATCTACGCTGTCTAAGCGGTTATTAACATTACTAAACCCAGTTTCAATTAAAACTGCCAGAGAGTCTATTTTCCCTGATAGTTTCGTAATTGTTTCTAGTTCTTGAGTATTCATTGTTTTTCGGGAAAGTGTGATAGTTTTAATTGCTTTCTATACTCAGAGTAGCCTATCTTTTTGTGACGATCAACAAAGTTTTATTTCTTCAGGGAATGCTGAGGGGAGTAATTAGAATTTCAATCTTTGATCGCCTATAATTTAACAATTAATATGCACTGCTACTTATCAAATAGCAACGATATCTCTAAACTGTCAACTCCGAATTACGAACTCCTAACTCCTAATTCTTTAAGCTTTTCAGCGGCGAACTCTTCTAAAGGAAGATGATCATGGTCGTCAGGGACTCGAACCAAAAACCGTTCTGCCATTTCGGTCAGCACAAAGTCAGGTTTTTCCCGCTCAATATAATCATAGTCAACCCACGGTGTCCATACAAAATGCACCTCGTTTAAAGTTTCGGCGAATAGAGTAGATAATCTGGCAATTAAACGTTTCTCGGCAGTAAGGTCAGGAATACCAGAATGACAAAAACTATTACCAAAGATCCCAGGATTACAAAAACTATCGCCAAAAATAATCATTTTGCCGTGAGGGATGCGATCATTTTTCAAAATCCTGACACTACCCTGACGGGCATAATTGATTACTTGATTGTCATAGATAACTTGAGCAGCTAATGCTACTTTTTTTTGCAGCGTTGTCTCGGTCAAACCAAATTTTACGCCAAGATCTCCTAGAACTTGAGTTGTTTCAATGGGAAAACTGAGTAACTGGGAATTAGGTGTGATTTGAAATTTTTGACAGAGTAATTGATAAGTGAGATAGCAACCCCAAAAGCTCCAGTGAGAATCTTGTTTTTCATAGAGCTGATATTGATTCTTATATTGAGAGAATAACTCTAGAGGATAAACAAAAGGCTGATGACATTTTTTCTGAAGTTGAATAATCGGGCGATCGCCTTTGATCTCTAAGGGATGAGGATAGTATTCAGGATAAACGGCAATTTTGCTGGGAATAAAAATATGCTGATATTGGATTTTTTGAGCATTATGCCATTGAATTCTTTGGGCAAGTAATGCCGACCATTGATTAACTTTGGCCAAGGGTAGTCTGCGGACACCAGTATGATATTCGGTGAAATTGTTGGTACCTGAGTTAATAAACAACCAGCCGTCTTTGCCAAAAATTGTCGCCTGATCGGCTGAAATCTGCCCGACCTGGGGATAGGTTTGAGGGGCTAAGGATTTGATTTTAAAAACTTCAGCGTGGTTTTTGAGTTCTGCCTGATGTAAGCTACGGTTATATTCTTCCTGATTCTCTAGCAGTTCAATATTGGTTGATTTAGTGCATAAGGGAAAGTCTTGCCTAAGCCCATAAGCTAATTTTAGGGAACTGCCCAGGGAATTAGTCCTCTCATGGGCAATGGTTTCTGGCAATGGAAGAGGATCAGGATCTCCATGGGCTTTCATCCCTAGACTAATTCTGGCGATTTCAATCTTCTTTTTTAAGGCAATTTTGTCAGGGCGACTGTGACCTTCTACCCCAACATAGCTATCAAAAATAGATTGATTGCCCATGCCCTTGGCGATAAAAAGCTGTTGGTATAGTTGATATAATTTATAGTTTCTTGGATATAAATCATCATTAATGTTTGCCAACAAATATAAATTAGGAACGCTATTAATTTTTTGTTGAAAGCGATTTAAGCAGGAAATACGATTGGCAAACTTTTTAAGAAGAGTATGGCGATCGCTAGTCCCTAATAAAGTATTCATTACTTTTACACGGTCATAGGTAATGATTTGAGCATTGACCGCTAGTACCTGCACTTTTTGACTAAAATAAGTACTGCTCAGTAATGCCCCCATGCCTCCAGCGGAAGACCCAAAAAGAAAAGTATTCTCTAGCTTGATCTTGGCGGCGATGCAGATACTTTCCACCAGGTTGCTAATTACTTCGGGAAAATTGATCTGTCTACTACCAACATAGAAACTAGATATCAAATCAGGAATAAAATGTCCTGGATCGCTAATACAGATTGCTGATGTTGGCTCTTTAAAAGCTGAAATAATCCCTTCAAATTTTATTTTTTTTCGGGAAATAGTATATTCTTGCTGCTGAAGAGTTTTACTTGTTCTAGCAGCACTTTGAAAATACACATTGAGAGCAGCAGAGTTTTCTTTTAAGTAGCAAAAAAGATAAAAATAAGGAATACCCTTCATGGTGTGATTGCCAGGAAAACTAACCTTATAAACAATTGGCTCACCAATATATAATTGATTGGTTGTTATCCCTACTAGAGGATTTATGATCGCAACTTCTCGAAATAAACCTGGAATATAGCCAAAGATACGCTGACAAAGTTCACTAGAAGCATTTTTTAAGGAAAAGGCTAATAAATTGGCAATTTCTGGATAGCAAGATCCATTTTCAAAGTGATTAAACTGCTCTTGAATATCCGCTTGGGTGATGCTTATTGGGGATTCTATTAATTGCTGATTCACGAGTTAAATTTAGCTATAAAATACGTTTAAATTATTGAAATTATTCAAATTTCCAAAACTCGGATAAGTCTACTTTTAGAGTTTTTTGTAAAGCCTTAAAATCTTCCTGGTAAATTTTTCTCAGGGACTTTATTTCATCTCGATTAATAACTAACTGTTCTTGCTCACGATCAGGAAAAATTAAAAATACGCCATCTGCTGTCGAACGATACTTTAGTCCTTGATTGTGATATTGATTCAGATTAGTCGCAGGAGGAAAAAGCTGATGATCTACTTGTAAAAAATCACAGATATTTTCAATAGTTTGCTGTTTATTTTGTTTAATATCTCGTTCGTAAATCAAAACTTTGAAATTATCTAGGGAAAATTTACTTAACCAAGCATTGAGGTGTTGGCTATAAAATCCCATGTCGATGATGCCATGAAGATGTCCCACGTCCAAAATGCGTTGAGACTGATAACAAATGCGATCCCGTTTAATATGATGAAAATAGGCTGAAATTGCTCTTTCTACAGGATCTCGTAAGCAAAGAATAAGCTTCAGTTGGTCACCTAAAAGCTGATGTACCGATTCAGGTATGTGAGGGTTAAAATGCCGATTGGTGGGATTTGACCATTGGCGATCGGGGTTGATTGACCAAAAGTAGCTGGGAGTAGCTTCCCCAATTGCCTTGGGTTTTTCAGGATTAATTAAATCTTCAAACTGATTGAAGTGTTTGAGATAGTAATTTAACCCATGATCAGCAACTTTCTTGTGGTAGTAGCTAAAGAATTCTAGTTCCTTTTTGCCTTGGGGTAAAAATATTTGAGGATGTCGTTTCAGATTTTCATGGAGCCAGGTTGTTCCCCCTTTTTGAGTACCTATAATCAAGAAATTAGGCAGATTCAAATTGAGGTTATTAAGTTTTCGGGCTTGTTGATTAATCTGAGATCTGAGGTGGGTTTTTTCGGGAAAACTTTGCTTGAGCTGGGCTAAGGTTTGGTATTTTAATTGTAAATCCCCTTTGAGCTGTTTAATTTCTCGACACAACTGGGAAAATTCTTGTTGATTTTGCTTGAGGGAGTTATCTGTTGCCGAACTGACTGGGGTAGAATCTGGAAGTTTAATAGCTGATTCTACAATACTATTACTTGGCATACTAGCTGCGGGTTGTAAAGGTTGATTACTAAGGGAAGAGTTGATTAAATTAAGATTGTGGGAAATTAAGAAACTTTGACAGGACGATACAAGCCCCCGAATGAATTCGGGGGACACGTCCTTACCAGAGGAGGTCGAGAAAACTTTTTTAACAAACTATCTTTAAGAGCAAAATTGGCATGTTCCTGGATATATTGCAGTTCCATCTCATTTAACTTTAAGGAAGAGGGAGGTTTTGTTGCTTTTTTAGCTAGCCAAGCTTGTTTCATTTCAGCAAAGAAAGTTTCAGTTTGACAGTCAGAGTCAACTTCTAGAAAATCTAGCAAACTATTGAGATAATCAAGATCGTAATTAAATAGTCTTTCATATTCACAGACAAACAGTTTGGGATTGGGATTATTTTTTTGATATTTCCAGGTACTAACTAAAGACTCATTCCAATGTTCTACTGCTTTTTGGAAATTAGCTTTTTGAGACCATTTATCTTTGGGATCGGCAGCTCTTGCATTATAGGAATTAGCAATACTTACCACATCTCTAATGATAAAAATCCATTTAACATCCCCTAGATTATGATTAATCTGGGGATAAAATCGATAATAGTGAGGATATTTATCTCCTAAATATTTAACTCCTGACTGATATTTATCGATCAATTCATCATAAAAATACTTCCAGTTAATATTTGTCTGACTGTCTTGAAGATCGAAAAAAGTCTGAGACTTAAATGCCTCATGATTTATCTGGCTGATGTTTTTAGAATTAGCATAATACTTGTATCTTTCCATTCCAATTGCCAAGGAATTGTGGGAATTGAGCAGTCGCACTAATGCAGTTGTGCCAGAACGCGGACATCCACAGATAAACAAGTATTGTTGTTCCATTTTTTTTACTTTTCAACAGGGTTGCTAAGGTTGCTACAGATTTATGCTTTATTTTTCTTTAGTAGCTTAAAGCAAGAAAAGAAGCTTGATTATGCCTCCGTGAAGACATAATCAATATAACTACGAATTAATCAATTGCTGAATTAATTAATAGTACTTAAAGCTCTAGCAAAAATTTCCACATAAGCATTAGCAAAGTTAGCCATGAGATATTGTTCTCTTACTTTTTTCTGGGCGGCATTCGCTAATTCAGTTAAATTTTCTTGATGGTTTAGACATTGAACGATCGCTTGGTACCAAGCTTCAGGGTCATTATCCACTAAGATGCCGTCCACGCCATGATTCACCACCTCTTGATAGGGAGTAACCTGGCTGTAGATAGCGGGCAAACCAACAGCGGAGTATTGTAAGAACTTCAGGGGACTTTTATATTGATTAAACTCATTAGCTACCAAAGGAGCGATCGCTAAATTACATTCTGCTGCCACGGTTCTAAACCAAGGGACAAAAAGCTGATAGGACTCATATCCTTGAGGAACCGAAATGCGAGTGTACCAATCGGGGGCATTCTCCGCTGTTTCTGATTCGCCGCCGATGACTAGGAGTCTGACCTTCACCTGTGACTGTGCTAACCGTTCAAAGACAGTCTTGATCATTGCCAAGTCCTCTCTGTGGGAGGAGTTCCCCATATACAACACTTTAAAAGTATCGGTGGGTAAGTTGGACAAGTTGGACAGAGGTGACGGTACTACCTCTGGGGTGATCGGTTTTAACCAGGTAGCTTCGGCAATCACATTGGACATGACCGTCACGCGATCATTGAATTGCCTCATCTGGGTTGCCAAAGGCTCAGTACTGACAATCACTTCCGCTGCTGCTGCGGCTAAAGTGGCAATGGCAGGGGCAGAGCGGGCATAAATCCCGGTTAAATCCTTGTCGGCGGGGACTTGTAAGAGATTATCATCAATTTCATAGACAATGGGCAACTGGCGATCGCGACAGGCATCAATCAGGGGTTGCACATGATGGGGTTGCAGAATATTCCGTTGAATCAAGACTACATCTAGGTCATATAGACGGTTATGGTCGTTGAGAAAAGTGTCAATTTCCAAAAATTGTACATCTAGGCGATCGCAGATCTCAGGATGCTGTAACCATTCTAAAACTCGAATGTGGGCAGTAGGAGGACGTTGTTCATTAATAAAAACTCCCACCCGCTGATAGTTAGGGCGATTAGTCTGGTTAGCTTCACTCCCCAAGGTAAAAGGACGAGACTTGTGGAACACTTGCTGGTAAAGCTGATGGTATTGAGCCGCCATGGTGGCAATATTATTTTGCCGTACATAGGTCAACTGCCAGCGATTGAGGTGGGAGATCTTTTCAATATAGCCGTCGGCATCATCGGCGATCGCCAAGAGACGTTGATAAACTGCTTCGGGATCGACTTCATCAATCAGCCAGCCACCACCATGACGAGCAATTCTTTCCCCCACTGCACCTTTGTTGATTGCCACTACTGGTACACCACTCGCCCAAGATTCAGTCAGGGTATGGCAATAAGTTTCTGGCCAAATGGAGAAGATGCCGACACAATGGGGACGAATTTTTTGCATCCACTGATCAAAATCATTACGGGTATAGGTGCCATGGATACGACCCACTGAGGTCAAGAAATGTCTGGTACGACCCAGGAAGTGGAATTCCAGACGATTATTGACATCTAGCTTTTTGATTTGCACAATCAATTCCGCCCCTTTAGAGGAACTAATATTGCCTGGGAACAGCACTCTTAGGGGTTGATTGGACTTAGGTGGTCGCAGGATAAAGGTAGGTTCGTTTTCGAGGTGGGGAAAGTCGCGACCGTGGGGGATAACTTTGAAGTTTGCCTCCGCCAGTTGAGGATAGGTTTTCACCATCATCTCTTTCGCGGAAGGGGCAGTGGTGACAAAAGCATCAATGTACTGGAACATCTTGGCCATGTTATGCTGCCAAGTTTTAATAAAGTCGTGCTTGAGGTTAACTATACGGTGTTCTGACCAAATGGGCAGAGGACAACGGCCCTCGGTGGCAGTACATTCTCCCCCACAAAAAACTTGATTTTCGTCTAACAGGTTAACCGTCGGACAGATGGTGTAAAAGTCATGGAAAGAAAGAATGGTGGGAATATCTAGTCTTTTTGCCAGACGAGCTAGAGATAGACTATGCCAAGCAATATGACGAATGTGGACTAGTTCAATGCCATAGCGGAACAACAGATCGCCGACGATATTATCGTATTCCTTAGAAGTATGGGAAGTGGGATTAATAGGCGATCGCAACTTAACCGATTCCAGTAAAACATGTTCTTCTGGGCGGGCATCGTAGAAGCTAATTTCCCTACTGTCGCAGACTAAGAGCATGGGATGATAGCGATCGCCTAACCCCGTCATCAGGTCTTGATTGGTTTGAGGCGTACCACCGGTTTTGGTAGAGATCACAAACAGCACCCTAGGACGAGGAGCTGCTAACTGACTAGAATTTTCCAGGAGTTTGCGGATTTGATAGCGCATTAAATCCATGGGCGGCGAATGGACAAAATGAGTCACCAAAGCTTTATATTCAGGGTAACGGCGATCGACCACGGCTCGACCAGGTTGATAGAGGGCAGTTTTCTCCCCCTGGAAACTAGCAGAACGCACATGATAAACCAAGGTGCGATCATCCACAATATGTCGCCAACCTGCTCGTAGACCCCGCATACAAAAATCATTTTCTTCCCCATAACCTCTAGGGAAAGCCTCTTCATCAAACAGACCAATATCATTCATCAACTCACGACGAATATAAAGGCAAAAGCCACTACCTGTCGGAGTTTCGGGATAAATCAAGGAACTTTGCTGATGAATCATCCTGGCGATTTCTTCTGGCTGTAACCACTCAGGAAAATCATTGGCTTGCCCCATTTGTGGCACAGAAAAGGCTCCAGAATTATCAGAGATGGCTGTAACGGTACCGATATCGCGGTCTTGATAAGCAGCAATCCGCATATTTTCTAGCCAGCGAGGGCCAACGGCAGTGTCGCTATTGAGGAGAATAATGTCATCCTGGGGAGCAAGGCTAATTGCTTTATTAATCGTCCTGGTATAGCCTAAGTTTTCCTCATTCATGATCAGACGCACGTTGGGACGATCAGCCACCATGGCTGCTAACATCGGCTGAATGCGCTCATCGGGGCTAGCATCATTGATAATAATTAACTGTGCCGCCCGAGAAGTATGTTTAAAGACCGAAATTAGACATTGACGTACCGCATCATGGGCATTGTAAACAGGAATAACAATGGTTACTTGCTGAAGATTGGGTTGGGGAGCACTATAGAGCTGGGAAAAGTGACCGTAGGTTTCTTTGGTTGTGCCCTGGTCATAAGTAATTGTCCTGGGACTTTTTTTCAGATGCTGCTTAGTACCCTTAAAGAAAATCTCCACCTGATATTCGGTCTTGGCAGCAGGGGGAATGGGCAGGGGAATCTTGTAGCCATTTTCCCCTTTCGCACTGATACCATGCTTGACGAGATCGGGACGAGGCAGATTAGCTCGCACCTCTTGATAAAAAATACCGTCGAGATACACATCTAAGCTGGCGGGAGCACCATGATGACCGTCGGGTAGTACCCAGCCATGCAAACAATTATTCGTCCAGGCTTCTAGCACCCCAAAACCACGACGAGGAATGACCATCCGTGCGGAAATTGGCGTTGGATTGGCTTGAGAAGTACCCACGGGAACCAACGCAATCAAATGTTCTTGCTCGTCTAGGAGGTCTAGAGGGAGTTGCAGTTGAAATTTTCTGGGTGCTGCGGTTAGACTGCGATCAGGAATCTCTTCGTACACCGTAGTAGTTTCCACCACCCCAATGGCTTGTCCATCCACCAGTATCTTGAGTTTGACAGGGCGATCGCTGTGAGCCTGATCAATTGCCCAACCTGTTAAAATCCCCCCCAAAGCAACTTCGGTTACCTGAGCGAAAATTGAATTGCTGACGGAGTTTTGTGGCAGATTACCGATAGCCTCAATGGGGCTGCGCTTAAGGTGCTGTTGAGTTCCACTAAAAACCACCGCTATTTTATAGGTGTGATGGGGATTATCCGACAGCGGTAGCAAGAGATCATAGCCATTATTCCCATTGCCCCACCCTTGCTTGTGCAGATCTGGTCGTGGCAAATTTGCTTGAATCTCACTGTAGAAGACATCATCAATATAGACATCTAATTTAGCCGCCCCTGTGGTGTGACCATCAGGTAAAGCCCAGCCCCGTAAACGATTATTATTTGCCAAATCGATCACCCCGAACCCACGACGGGGAATAATCAAGGAAAAACCAATGGCAGTTGCCTCACCATGATTGCCTTGTAAGGGAACTAGTTCGATTAAGTGTTCTTGATCATCTAAAAACTCAATGGGTAACTTAACCTCAAATCCTTGAAGGGAATCAGCTAGTCCTGCTCCTGCCAGATCAGCTAAGTCAGGAGCGCCATGGTCACTAGCATCAAAACTAACCAATCGATCTGTGGTGAATGTTTTCACGGCTTGATGATCAATCAATAGTTTGAACTTAATTGCCTGGTTCGGTGCTTGACGATCAATTGCCCAACCTTGGAGCGCCCCCCCCATAAACACTCCTGTAATTTTGGCGGTTATCTTGCCTACGGTATTGACCCTAGTATTAACTCTACTGCCTGAAGTGATAACAGGAACTACAGAAGCAACGGGAGCAACAGGAGCAATGGCAATCTCTGTATTGTTTTCAGGTTCTAGCTGGCGATTTTCTTGACGATTTTCTAAAGCTTGGTCTAACCCTTGGGCAGCACTAGGAAAATCAGACTTAAGCTCTAGGGAACGAATATAGGTGGAGATCGCCTGATCCCATTCCCGTTTAGCGCTTAGAGCTTCCCCCAGATAGTAATGTAACCAGTGAGAGTCAGGATTCAATTCTAGTCCCTGGTTCCCCACGGCGATCGCCTTATCTAAAGCCTTTTTCTTAGTTAACAGTTCTGTAAGTTGATAGTAGACCCACACAGGCTGTTCGGGATTGATTTCCAGTGCTTGACTAAAATAGTTAATACTCTGGTCATCGTTGCCCTGTTTGACCGCAGCAATACCAACAGCACGATAGATTTCATCTGATGTGGGATATTCAGCCAGAGCTTGTTGACCCAAGGCAATTGCTTCCTCTGATCGCTCCACTTTTGCCAGCAAAGTAATGGTATTGCCGTAAATCCAAGCAGGAACTTGATCGACTACATCAATAACCTGTAGATAGTAGCTAATGGCGGCTTCTAAATCTCCTGCTTTATGTCTGGTTACGGCTTCACTGGTGAGCCATTCTTGAGCAGAATGAGTTTTGGCACTATCGGGTTGGGACTGAACTGATTTCATGGGAGTAATTAATTTAATGCGGGACGGCATTGAATAAACAATAGAAAATAATCAACAGCTAAAAGCTACTGTAGACTTGCAAGCTAACAGTTAGAAATTAATTGATAACCACTGGAGCAGGAATTATGAATCGAGACTAGGGATATGCAAAAAGTTAATTTCCCTAGAGTTTTTAATCTGAAAAACTGATAGCTAATAGCCGATAGTGAGACAGTTACGTTGCGGAGGTACATGCGGCTAAAGCCTTTGTCTCCGTTGAGTAAACTGTCGAACCCGAAGGGCCGATAGCTAATAACTAATAGCTATTTAATCCCTAATACTTTCTAGAACAACATTATATTAATCGCTTTTTTTAGGATTGTCCTCTATTGTCTTGATTTGCTGAACAATCTCCGCTACTTTTAGTTGTACAGC
>JBJOPG010000092.1:0-14049 GCA_046050865.1 Cyanobacteriota bacterium | reverse complement strand
AGATAAAGTCAAAATTCCCGATACAGTATTGTTCGATCAGGCATCCAGGGGAAAATATGACCAAGTTGTTAGTCAGATCCAACAGGGAAAAACTGTTACGACCGAAAGCGATCGCACGACCTTAACCATTGCTGGTTTATTTAAAGTTGGAGCTTCTTTTCAAGATGATGGAGCATTAATTACTAGTGATCAGAATTTTATGCGCTTATTTCCCCGCAAACAACCAGAATTAGTTAGTTTAGGCGTAATTAAACTAAAAAATGGTCAGGATGTAGAACAAGTCAGAACTTATCTCAATAACTATCTTGCCGATGATATTAAGGCTTATACCTATCAAGAATATGTTGATGCTGAACTTGTCTATATCAAAAGTAGTACTGCCATTGGCTTTGTCTTTACTTTAGGGACAATGATGGGCTTTATTGTCGGGATTGTGATTGTCTATCAAGTACTTTCCACCGATGTTAACGATCACATGGCAGAATACGCCACCTTTAAGGCAATGGGTTATAAAAACTCCTATTTGCTCGGCGTCGTGTTTGAAGAAGCAATTATTCTCTCCATTATTGGCTTTGTTCCTAGTGTAGCGATCGCCGCCGGCTTATATCAATTAACCGCAGCAGCAACTGCATTACCTATCGTCTTACCTGCATCTAGGGCTGTTACTGTACTAATCATGACTATTTTTATGTGCGGTATTTCAGGAGCGATCGCCACTCGTAAACTTCAGTCTGCTGATCCTGCGGATATATTTTAATACGACACTACCTGTGGTGCTATATTGGTGTCACTCTTACAATTATTCTGATGCGAGTTGTCATTGATACAAATGTTGTTTTTGAAGGGTTAACTAAACAAGGAGGTGCTGCGGGATTGTTAATTGATAGTTGGTTAGCGGATTTATTGGAAGTACATATTTCCGATGCTTTAGCTTATGAATATATCGATGTTTTATTTCGCAAACTTTCATCATCTCGTTGGTTAGAATTAAAGCCGATTCTAAAGATCCTGATCAGCAAAGCTAAGTTTACTCCCATTTACTATTCTTGGAGACCAGTTTCTCCAGATGCAGGAGATGATTTAGTTATTGATTGCGGAATGAATGCAGGGGCAATAGTAGTGACATTAAATATCAAGGATTTTCGTGAAGCGCAGGAATCATTAGGTTTACAAGTAATGAATCCCACAGAATTAATTATTAAGTTAGCCGAATAAAAGAGGGTGATATGAGTAGATTAACTTTGAGATTACCAGAAACATTACATCAACAATTAACTAACTTAGCTCAAGGAGAAGGAATTTCTTTAAATCAATACATTATTTATGCATTAACGCGCCAAGTAACCTCTACTTATACAGTACAGGCTATCTCAAAAGAAGATATAGCAATGCAACAAAATAATTTTGCCAATCTCTTAACTCAATTAGGAGAAGCTGATACAAAAGAAATTGAAAGAGTTTTATCCC
The DNA here is from genome assembly GCA_046050865.1 of Cyanobacteriota bacterium. Taxonomy (GTDB): domain Bacteria; phylum Cyanobacteriota; class Cyanobacteriia; order Cyanobacteriales; family Xenococcaceae; genus Waterburya. The sequence goes on along the minus strand of JBJOPG010000092.1, from coordinate 12,582 downwards.
AACGAGAAATTGTGCAACCTGAACCTGAATTAACTCCACAAATAATTAATCGTTTAAAATCAAAAATTCAAAAGCAGTTAAAATAGTGATTTTAAACTTAAGTTTTTTCCTTAAACCACTAATCAGAGGAATCATATCAAACTTTCATTAACCCATGAATTAGTTCAAAATCATGTTGATTAATTTCAAACAAACCCAATCTAAATCTAAAACCCCAGTGTTGTTTGGTAGTGACAAATTCTAATTGTTCAATTAAAGGTTTAATCTGTACTTCTTGACAATTTTCATAGTCAGCATTTCGGCGGTATGGCTGAAAGCGATCGCTAACTAGAACTTGATATATATCTTGATCTTTAATTTTGGCAACTGCTGTAAATGCTTGAACAGGTTTTCCATTTTCCAATGAAGACTTAGGAGAATAAAAAATTATGTAATCACCTAGTTGTAATTTCTTGAGAGGAGTTTTTTTACCATGTCCTGCTTGTACAAAACCACCTTCTTTGCCGATCATTACATGATCTCTAGAAACTGTATTAATCCAATATGTCATCAATCTCTTATTCTTTAATATTACTCCATTCTACATAAATAATAGCTATGAACAACCAAGCAGTAGTTAACATTAAAAATCTCGATCATTACTTTGGTACAGGAGAACTCCGTAAACAAGTTTTATTTAACATTAACTTGGAAATAAATCGTGGAGAAATTGTCTTGATGACAGGGCCTTCTGGTTCAGGAAAAACTACTTTATTAACCCTGGTTAGTGGGTTGAGATCGCCCCAATCGGGAAGCTGTAAAATCCTTGGTAAAGAACTTTGTGGTGCAAGTCAAGCAGAGTTAGTACAGGCAAGACGCAACAACGGCTATATCTTTCAGGCGCACAATTTACACCATAGTTTAACTGCCGCTCAAAATGTGCAGATGGGTTTAGAAGTACAAGGTATATACTCTAAACAAGAAAAGCGCGATCGCGCGATCGCCATGTTAGAACAAGTAGGCTTAGGGGATAGGATTGATTACTATCCTGATAAATTATCTGGGGGACAAAAACAACGAGTGGCGATCGCTCGGGCATTAGTTGCTCATCCAGCAATTATCTTGGCAGATGAACCCACCGCAGCCTTAGATAGTGCATCAGGGCGGGATGTAGTTAATATTATGCAGAAGTTAGCCAGGGAACAAGGCAGCACAATTTTATTGGTAACTCATGATGATCGTATTTTAGATATTGCTGATCGTCTAGTTCACATGGAAGATGGCAGATTGGTCAATAATTCCGTGAAGCAAGCTGCCGCATAAATTTAGTTCCATATTAGTTATAAATTAGTTCCAAAGTCCTAGTATCTTTAGGAACATAGATTCATGCCCTTTGAGGAGCTGCCTTGTAAATTAGAAATAACTGTTAAGGGTTAATGTATCGAACCAGCAGTTCTATTTTTAATGATCAAATCACTCCCTTTTAAAAAAACAAATTTAGTTATTCCCTTAATCAGTGGCATTGTTCTCTTGGGGGCAGGAGCGATCGCCATTGATAATTATCGGTCAACTAGTCAAGAACAGGCATTAGAATCCATTGCCAGTCAAACTATCTCGATCAAGTCCCAAGATCTCACCGTCCAAATTCAAGGAAATGGAGCAGTGCAGGCGATCCGCACCAATAACCTCAGTCCTGATGAACCAGGCAGAATTGCCGAACTGTATATTGAAGAAGGCGATCGCGTTACTCAAGGACAAGTGATTGCACGGATGGAGAGCGATCGCTTACAGGCTGAGGTGAAGCAATATCAAGCGATGGTACAAAAAGCGCAAGCTAACTTGGCTCAAGTTAAAGCGGGAAGTCGTCCTGAAGCGATCGCAGCGGCTCAGGCAAGAGTCGCAACGGAGCAAGCCAATGTAGCCATGGCTCAAGCGAAATTACAACGTACCCAAGCAGAAAAACGACGCAATCAAGTATTAGTGCAACAGGGAGTAATTACGGTTAATGCCTTTGAAGAATTTGCCAGCCAGGAGACAGAAGCACAAGCTAGTTTAGCAGCAGCATTAGCCCAGCTAGCCGAACAACAGCAGAACCTAGAATCAACCCAGAGGGGTTCAAGGGTTGAAGAAATCGCTCAAGCAGCAGCGGAAGTAGCGGAAGCCGAAGCCCAGCTAGCTTCAGTCCAAATTCAGTTAAATAAAACCACCGTGCGCGCTCCCTTTGGGGGGATTATTACCCGTCGCTACGCGGAAACAGGAGACTATGTAGATTCCACCACCGCAGCCTCAGAAACCGAAGGGGCGACTTCGACTTCCATTGCCGAACTGGCTAGTGGTTTAGAAATTGAAGCTAAAATCCCCGAAGCAAATATTGGTCAAATTAAACTTGGTCAATCTGTCAATATTCAGGTGGATACTTATGGCAACGAAACTTTTAAGGGCAAAGTGCGGCTAATTGCCCCCAGAGCAGTGAAAGAAAATAATGTTACTTTTTTTCGGGTCAAGGTTGCCCTGGTGACAGGACAAAGCAAACTCCAGTCGGGCATGAATACTCGACTAACTTTTAAGGGAGAACCGATTGTGAATGCCATTACGATTCCTTTGGCGGCGGTGGTTACTCAACCTGATGGGCAAACAGGAGTCTACGTAGCTGGTACGAAAGGTAAGGCACAGTTTAAAGCAATTAAATTAGGCACTACGACTGGCGATCGCGTGCAAATTTTAGAGGGTTTAACCAAAGGCGATCGCATTTTTACTACTCCACCAGCCAATATCACCATTGAAGGGGTGGATACAGTTGGTTTTTAAGAGATTTTAATTATTAAAACATGAAATTTTTAGAAAGTATTGAAATGGCGGTTAAAACCTTAACTGCTAATAAATTTCGCACTGCTTTAACCATGTTAGGGGTGATCATTGGCAACACTTCTGTGATTGCAGTGGTGGCAATTGGACAGGGGGCAACTCAGTTTACACAGCAGCAGTTGGAAGCATTTGGCCCGAACCAACTGACAGTTTATGCTTCTCAAGGAAATAACACAGGGTTGAGTAACGAAGCAGCGCAAATAGTTCTATCCGATATGACCGCCATTGTTGAACAAGCTTCTGCCGTCAAAGAAGTTGCCCCCCAAATTAGCAGTAACCTACGGCTGGCTTATCAGGGAAATTCTTTCAGTTCCGACGTGATGGGAACAACTCCAGGCATCCTGCATGTGCGTAATCTTCCGCTTCAAAAAGGTAATTTTTTCACTGCCATTGATGAACAACAGAATAGCCAGGTAGCAGTTTTGGGGAAAGCGATCGCCACTAAACTATTTAAAAATCAAAATCCTCTGGGTAAAACACTGCAAATTAATGGCTTAAGTTTTCAAGTAGTAGGATTGATGGCAACCAAAGGTTCTTCCTTAGGGGTTAACCCCGATGAAACGGTTTATGTTCCCATCACGACGATGGCGGAACAACTGGTGGGAACTAGTAGTCCCAACGGAATTCCCATCGACTTTTTAGAATTTTCGGCACAAGATCAGGACTCGATCCGTACTGCTGCTTTTCAGGTAACCAACATTTTGACCCGCAGACATGGCAAAAAAGATTTTAGTATTTATGCCAACAAGTCGATTCAAGATTTAATGGCAAAAATCACTACTGCCCTCAGTTTAGTCCTAACAGCGATCGCTGGTATTTCCTTGCTGGTGGGGGGGATTGGCATAATGAATATTATGCTAGTTTCAGTGAAGGAACGTACTCAAGAAATCGGGTTGCGTAAAGCGATTGGTGCAACTCAAGAGGCGATTTTAACTCAGTTTCTAATTGAATCGATTATTGTTTCTGTGGTCGGTGGCGCGATCGGTACAGGAATTGGGGTTGGTGGCATTCTCCTCGTAGGTATTTTTAGCCCAGTACCCACAGTTATCCCCATCGGTGCAATTATTCTCGCCACGGGAGTTTCGGGTACGATCGGTTTGGTTTTTGGGGTGATTCCTGCTAAACAAGCTGCTCAACTTGAGGCGATCGCTGCTCTACGAAGTTAATTGATTAAAGTGATCGCCTTTCTATTTCATCTAACCCATCAGAAATAACCCTGTTAGCGATTAAAAATCGAAGTTAGTATGGTGCAGCAATACATTCATATTAAAAAGTATAATTTGCATGAGCCGAAACATTCGTCTATTTCCTTCCTACTCTCAAACAGAAAATCAGACAACCAATCACTGTCTCCTAATTCTCAAGATGCTGTACGAAGAAAATCCTAATTTTCTCTCTGAAGTATTGACTAATTTAATTGATGAGAGCTTTTCTGGATCTGTAGGAGTACAGTTTATCCAACAGAAGAAAAGTTCAAACCTTGGTATCCCTGATGGAGAGATAACTCAAGATCCTTTTTCGATTTTGATTGAAACGAAACTTGGTTGTGATTTCGATAAACAGCAGCTTGTAAATCATTTAAATATTTTAAAACCAAAGCACGGTCAAAAAGTCTTGCTTGCTTTGGGCAACTTTGAACAAGATATACCAACTAATGCTATTTTTTCTGAAGTTGAACAGCGAGCTAAAGAAGATCAGATAACTTTCTTACCGATTAGCTTTGAGCAGTTTATTGAATCTATTGAACTGGACAATCTCTCTAAAAATTTGGCTGATGCTGTAGCTGACTTAAGAGAGTATTTCGACGAGAATGCTTTACTGCCATCCTGGAAATACCGTTTAGATGTCGTCAGTTGTAATCATAGTTTCGACAGTGTAATCCAACATAAGATTTACACTTGTCCGACAAAAGGCGGAGCTTATACTCATCGTCGAAGTTTATATTTTGGAATTTATCGCGATAAGCGTGTTGAACAAGTTGCTAAAATTACTGGGGTTGTAGATTTAGATTCGGCAGATGAACAAACTTTAGTTTGGAACAATGATCATCGGACAGATAATGAGCTAAAACAGATAGCAATTAAACGTTTTCAACCTCAAGAAGATATCTCATATCCAACACGAGTATTTATTTTAGATGATTTCTATGAAACGAGTTTTAAGAAAGAAAGCTCAGGTGGAATGTGGGGCAAACGATATTTTGATATTAGAAAATTGGATATTGGTAATGCTCAAGATTTAGCTAGCAAATTGCAAGATAAGACATGGAATAATTATTAGAAACTTGAACCAAATCTCTTCCTGATGCTTGTCAGGATACAATTATTGAAGGGACAAAGGAAATGGGAGATCGCCAAACTAGATGCGTTTGATTTTTCAGCTTTGACCTTTTGTGCGATCGCAGGAAGATTAGCTATAAACTTTTGATAGTTATTTTCTTGCTGTTTTTCCACACGTCTTAGATCAAGATCAATTTGCGAAAGAGTGTAATTGTTTTGTCTTAATGCGATCGCAATGCTCGAATTAAAGAGGATACAGATGGTTTCATACCTATTGTTTTGATTCTCTGTCCAGCTGCGATCATTTAGTTGTCAACTCCGATCATTTGATAGAAAGCTCCGATCATTTGACAGAAAGCTGCGATCATTTGATAGAAAGCTCCGATCATTTAGAAAATCTTAAGGCGATCGCAAAACCTGTCAGAGATAAGAGAAAGGTTTCACCAGCTGTAATGCGGGAAGTGATTTTAGAAGTGTGCAAAGAAAGATTTTTAACTTTACAACAATTGGAAGTAATTCTTGAACGCACTAATTCTACACTTAGAACTCGATTTTTAAAAAAGATGGTAGAAGAAGGACTTGTCGAATTACGATATCCTGACAGATTAAATCATCCCGAACAGGCTTATCGTACTAAAAAATAATTTAAAGGCGATCGCCACACTCGAATCGTTGTACCCTACGGATCGTAAAACCAATAGACAAAACACAACTATGGAAAAAATAAAATTCCCTAACCCACCCTCACTAATACAATAGATCGATACATGGTAGTGACTTTAACAATGCCCGTTACTGCGGTTACATTCTTGGGCGTAATTTGTACATTAGGGACTCGAACCCATAAGGTATTGCCCAGTACCCATACCAAGGAATAGGTCATAAAACCCAAATTTTCTAACTTTCCCAGTTAGCGGGTTGTATCCGCCTCAAATGTATTAGCTACCAACTTTGTCTATTCTAGGTCTATTCGAGTAATTTTGTGTTCCAATTTGCTTGCTGAATTTTGGTATCTAGTTGCCGATAATCCCTAGCCATACGATCTACTTCTGTTTGTAACTCAGCAATATTTACCGTACTAAGATATTTTATTTCCGAGCGGCCATATCTATCTTGTCGGCTGGCAGCGGTTTGAATCACCTCGTCATAGATGCTGCGTTTTAATTGAAGACTATCTCTTTGAGCCAAAGCATCAGCAATGCTGAGCTGATTATCGAGAATGGTAGATGAGTTAGTACAATTGATTTTTTGAATCAAGTCGGTTAACTGAGCGATCAAGTGATTTAACTCATCTATTAATGCTAAGGGTTGTTCGGGCGGTTCGTCCCCTTCTTGCACTTTGGCACTTCTAATCAATCTTTCTTTAATTTGGTATAGTCTTTTCTGACAATCTGCTCGTAAAATCAAAGCTTCAGCTAATTTCATGGGAATAATATATCTTATGTGAAATAGATAGTAAACGTGCTTTAACTTGCCAGATAACAGTAAGCTGGATTAATGGCGTTTGTAGCAAAGATAGCAAAGAATCAATGGCAACCATCAACGATAATTATCTTAAACTCAAAGCAGGGTATCTGTTTCCTGAAATCGCCCGTCGAGTCAGTGCTTTTGCAGCGGATCATCCCGATGCACCAATCATTAAGCTGGGTATTGGGGATGTTACTGAACCCCTCCCTGCCGCTTGTCGGGATGCAATTATTGAAGCAACCAAGGAAATGGGCGATCGCCAAACTTTTAAAGGTTATGGCCCAGAACAAGGATATCTCTGGTTAAGGGAAAAAATTGCCCAACAAGACTTTCAAGCCCGTGGTTGTGAAATAGATGCGTCGGAAATCTTTATCTCTGATGGCTCTAAATGTGATTGCGGCAATATTCTCGATATTTTTGGCAATGATAATAAAATTGCCGTAACCGATCCTGTTTATCCTGTGTACGTCGATACTAACGTCATGGCAGGTCATACAGGGGATGCCCAAGATGGTAAGTATGAGGGTTTGGTTTACTTGCCCATCAGTGCCGATAATAATTTTACTGCCGAAATTCCCCAGTCAAAAGTAGATTTAATTTATCTCTGTTTCCCTAATAATCCCACAGGGGCAACGGCTACCAAAGAACATTTAAAAGCCTGGGTCGATTATGCCAAGCAACACGGCTCATTAATTCTGTTTGATGCCGCTTATGAAGCTTTTATCACTGATCCTGAGCTACCCCACTCTATTTATGAAATAGAAGGCGCTAAAGACTGTGCGATCGAGTTTCGTTCTTTCTCTAAGAATGCTGGCTTTACAGGGACTCGTTGTGCTTTTACCGTAGTTCCTCAAAATCTGATGGGTAAAGCCAAAGATGGTTCTGATGTCAAAATCTGGCAACTATGGAATCGTCGTCAATGTACTAAGTTTAACGGCGTGTCCTACATCGTTCAACGGGGTGCAGAGGCAGTGTATTCAGCAACAGGACAAGAGCAAATTAAGGAATTGGTCAGTTTTTATCTAGAGAACGCCAGAATCATCCGCCAAGAGCTTACCGCCGCAGGAATCGCCGTCTATGGGGGGACAAATGCGCCCTATGTGTGGGTGAAAACTCCTAACGGTCTATCTAGCTGGGACTTCTTTGATAAACTACTGTTGAACTGCAATGTGGTGGGCACTCCCGGCTCTGGTTTTGGTGCAGCAGGGGAAGGCTATTTCCGCATCTCGGCGTTTAATAGTCGAGAGAACGTTAATGAGGCAATGAAACGGATTGCAGAGAAATTTACTGTTTAGTAAAGAAACTTTGTTGTTAGCTTCTAGCTTTTAGCTTTTAGCTTCTAGCTTTTAGCTTTTAGCTTTTAGTCCTTAAATAGCGATCGCACTTTCAATAAATTAAAAAACTAAGGCGATCGCTATTCCTTTTCCCTTTTCCCTTTTCCCTTTTCCCTTTCCCCTTTCCCCTTTTCCCTCTTAAGAAACTAGTCCCTTGACTTATCGTTTAGTCATTAAATCGACCCAAATACAGCAAGAACAAATTATCTTAGATCCTCAACAATTGCATTACCTATTGCGGGTATTACGATTGGGTAATGGCGATCGCTTTCTGGCATTAGATGGTGTGGGTCAAGCTTGGTTAGCGGAAATTGTTGACCGTGGAGCCAAGATTATTGAAGCGGTTACGATCACCACAGAATTACCGATTTCCTTGAATTTGATCACGGCTTTACCCAAAGGTAGTGGTTATGAACAGGTGATCCGTTGCTGTACTGAGTTAGGGGTCAGTAATTTTATGCCTGTAATTAGCGATCGCACTCTCCTCAAACCTAACATCAATAAAGTTGAACGTTGGCGCAAAATCGCAATGGAAGCAGCAGAACAATCAGAAAGACAGATCGTACCTCAGATACTTAAACCCGTAAAATATAGCTTGGCAGTGGAGCAAATTTCTCCAGGTCAGGATAAATATAAATATATCTGCGTTGCCCGGGGAGATTTACCAAGTCTTTGGAATAGCTTATCCAAGAGTTTATCCCCAAGAACCCCATCAGCAACGTCAGAGATTGTTATCGCTACAGGCTGCGAGGGGGGGTGGACAGAAGCCGAAATCGCCCTGGCGGTCGCTTGCGGTTTCCAAGCTGTATCTTTAGGCGATCGGGTTCTCCGCGCCATTACGGCTCCAATTGCTGCTAGTTCAATAGTGGCGGCAATTTTAGAATCAAAGCGAGATTTCAAAAATTAATCTAAGTAAATCAACCTAAAAATTAACCAAATAATTGCTAATAAATAGAGACGAAACCATAATTTTGAGCTTTAATCATATCGATAGAAGCACACCAAAGATACTATGAAATTATCAACCAAGTTGAAATTAGCAGCAATTTTTACGGGCACAATCCTCTTAACCACACCATTATTACCAGCGGTGGCTCAGTTTACGGAAGCACCTGTGGCAGAAGAAGGAATTGCGGCGATCGCCGTTCCTGCGGGAGCAATCGGCTACAACTTAAATGTCGTGGAGCAAATTCCTGGTAAACAACAGTGTTACGCCGAAAAAGGTACTAACCCCATCATTATCGATCCCCTCTGGACTAAGTTCGATTTTACGGGAAGTTGCAATCGTTCGACAGATAGTAATGGTTATTCAGTACGTCTTGACGGTCAAGATACTAGTTTGGCTTATCGCCTTGATGTGGTTGCCAAAGGCGACCAACTTCAGCTAATCGCCAAAAACGATAAAGGTGGCCCTGACCTGGTAGTAGGCCAAACTAATGGCAAAGGGGGAGCTGGAGAATATCTCAAAATTGAGCTTAATCCTGGTTGGAAGTTTACAAAGAAAGCTTATCAAGGAAAAACCTTGGGGCACTACTTCTTGAGTGGAGATTCCAAAGCGATCGCGGCGACGGGAGATGCGCCAGAAGTTGAAACTACTGCTAGCTCCAGTGGCAATGCTAAGTTCAGCGATATTGAACGAGATATTTATAAGGCAGATATTGAGAAAGCTGTTGCCTTAGGGTTTATTGCTGGCTTTAAAGATCAAACTTTTCGTCCCACAGAATCTTTAACCAGAGAACAATTAGTTTCCATGGTTTTTGGAGCCTTAGAAACCATTGATGGTTTAGATTTAAAAGCCCCTGTAGTACCGACTCAACCTTATCCTGATGTAGATTCTGCTCGTTGGAGTGCTACTAAAATTCAATGGGCAAAAGAGAACGATATTGTTAAAGGCTATCCTGATGGCTCCTTTAAACCTGGCAATCCTGTCACTAGAGCTGAGTTAATTACCGTCTTACAAAATCTCTCTAAGTATACCAATACCAAACAAGGCAAAAAACCCGAGTTGGTAAGCAATCAAGATCCTGTTAAATTCTCTGACCTCGCTAATCATTGGAGTGCAGAAACCATTGCAACTATGTCAGCCTATTGTGGTGTAGCTTCACCTTATAAAGAAGTTGGAGATGCATTCAAGCCTGATACTCCTGCTGAAAGAGACTATGCAGCGGCAGCTGTTCTCAGAACTCATGGTTGTTTGACCACAAAAGCTAAGTAGAAAGCTAAACAATACTTCTCTTTTAACAAGTGTTAATTAATTGAGAAGATTCGGTTAAAGGGCAAGGGGTAAAGGGAAAAGGAACAAACGTGCACAGTGGAGTTTTGAGGATGAATACTCTTATTAGGGGCTTTTGAAAAAGAAGATTCTTGCCCAAAACACGCTGTTCAAAACGCGACTTATACTTGCGTAGACCTTTAACCTTTTCCCTTTAACCTTCTCCCTAATCTCAACCGACAGAAGAAAAGTAGACTTTAGATTTCACGGGGTCAGGATTCATGGTTTGATCTCCCTCTTGCCATCCCGCAGGACATACCTCATCAGGATTATTCTGTACGTGTTGGATCGCTTTTAAAGTACGTAGAGTTTCATCGACGCTGCGACCAAAGGAAAGGTTATTGATCGTTGCGTGTTGGATCACACCTTCTTTATCAATGATAAATAATCCTCTTAGTGCCACTCCTGCATCAGGGTCAAGAACATTATAAGCAGTGCTAATTTCTTTTTTGATATCAGAAACTAGAGGATAGTCAATGTCACCAATTCCCCCCTGTTTACGGTCAGTTTGAATCCAAGCCAGGTGAGAAAATTCACTATCTACAGATACACCTAAAATTTCAGTGTTGAGAAACTTAAATTCACTATAGCGATCGCTAAAAGCAATAATTTCTGTGGGACAAACAAAGGTAAAATCTAAAGGATAGAAAAACAAGACAACATACTGACCACGATAGTCAGATAGCTTAACCGTCTTGAATTCTTGGTTAAAAACAGCCGTAGCCATAAATTCGGGAGCTTCTTGCCCCACTCTTAAACATCCTTCTGTAGTCATAATTTTGATCTCTTAATTACCAAACAACGTTAAGTTGACAATCTATACAAATTTTACGAATCTTAATCAATATATCATAGTCATAACGGCAACGAGTTAATCATCAATAAATGAAGTTCGACAGGATAACAAAACTTCTTTGTCCTAAAACATTATTTTACTTAACTAAAAAACTACTAGATGCTTCCAAATATTCTTTTATTAATCGAAAAGGTCGAATAAAGTAATATAAGAAACTGAGAGAATTTGGTAATTGCAAGAACTTCCACTCTTTTGCCGTAGGAGTAAACAATAAACTTGTAATAAACTGATACTTGCCTTGCCAACTGTCTGTAATACTAAATATAAATAGATAGTCCTCCCACTGAGTAAAATTTCTGCTAAAAACAAGCTTATAAACTTTTTGTGCTAGAAGATAAGCTCGATGCTTAGTTTGCATTTTTACTAATACATCATTGGGTAAAGGAGTCGCTAATAAATCTGAAACTAAAAGAAGAGTAAGCCACAACATTGTTTGACATTTTAATTTTTTAGCTTGCACCTCAATTTTTTGCCAATCAAGATCAGGATGAGCTTGTATAAATTCAGCAACATCGCAGATCCATCTTAAAGATTGCCAACAATGTTTGGAGCCATGAAAACAAAGGAATAAAAACATATATTCATTGGAGAATTGAGGTATTTGTCTTCCTCCAATAGTTATATAAGTAAGATTGTTTTTTAAGTTCTGCAAATCAATAGCAAAATATTTCGATTTACGTTTTTCAGTTAATGACCACTGTAAATCAATAGCAATATTTTTAGTTTCGTGAATAAGATCGTATCCTTTTTGACAACTATCTGATTCTAAAAATAAATAATTTTTAATGTATGGTTTTTGTTCTAATTCACCTATAATTTTTGGTAAGGAATAACCAATTGAAGTCAACAACTCTAGGCAATGATTTATATCTTGTTGATCAATCAAGATATCTAGATCGCAAAACTGTCTGAGAGCCAAACTTTTGTAAGCAGAGATTGCCAATGTAGAACCTTTAAAGGGAATAGCTGAAATATTATTGGCTTTAAATATATCTAGTATTTGTAATAATTCATTGGTTAATATTAAGCTGCGTCTGGTATGAATTTTAAAATGCTGCTCTAGATCTAAAAATATAGGTTGAGGAACAGTTTTACGACATAGTTTATTGAGGTTGTAAAACAATAAGGGTATCAATCCATGTCGTTTGGCTATTGAGATAAGATAGTTCCAATCAATTTCTTGCTCAACTAAATTTTTTATTCTAACTTGAGTTTGCTCATCTACTTGCGTGCGAGCGCAACCTAAAAGTAATTCAATTTCTGGTTGATTGACGATTAAAGGTGAATTAATATCAGTTTTGGTTAAAGTTGTTGTCATTATATTTTATATTTTTTAACGATAATTTTGGGCTTGGGTTTCAAATAAATGGGCATAGCTTTTTTGCAGTTTGATCAACTCATCATGAGTACCACTTTCCACAATTTGTCCATCATCCATCACATAAATGCGGTCTGCCATTTTGACGGTAGACAAACGATGGGTAATTAATACCGCAGCTTGATCTTTAATTAACTCGCGAAACTTTTTAA
>JBJOPG010000091.1:0-14151 GCA_046050865.1 Cyanobacteriota bacterium | reverse complement strand
TAATACGCTTCGAGAAAATACAAAAAGCTTATAGCTTATAGCTTACGGCTTATAGCTAAAAAAGAATCACTATGATTTTTAATTCACATTAGACGTATATGAGCAAAATTGTTGTTATCGGCTGTGGCATTGTGGGGGCAGCGATCGCCTATGAACTCAGTCTAATTCCAGGCTTAGAGATTACCGTTATTGACCAACATACTCCCGCTACGGGTGCCACAGGGGCAGCTTTAGGCGTTTTGATGGGGGTAATTAGCCAGAAGAAAAAAGGTCGCGCTTGGCGCTTTCGTTGTGGTAGTATCCAACGCTATCAAACCTTGATTCCTGAACTGGAAGCTAAAACAGGATTGCAGATACCTGTTAACCATCAGGGCATTTTTAAACTCTTATTTGCGGGGGAGGATCTAGATAAGTGGCAGAAATTACAGGAGTTTCGGCGGGCTGATGGTTGGACTTTAGAAATTGGCGATCGCTCTTTTGTGATGAGCCATTGTCCCCACATCGTTAACGAGCAAATCATTGGCGGGGTTTATTCTCCTCAAGATGGACAAGTTAATCCTGTGGAACTGACTAAAGCTTTGGTGGCGGGGGCGAGGGCTAACGGTGTTGAGTTTCTGTTTGGGGTCGAGGTGCAAGGTTTTGGAACTGGGACTTGTTTGAGGGAGAGGGATTATTTCGCGCAAAGTCGCCAAGACGCAGAGAAGAGCGTCAAGCAAATAGATAAAAATAAAGATCTCGCAACCTGTGAGTATTTGGTGACTAGCAAAGGTGAGATAGAAGTTGAGGAGTTGGTTATTTCCGCAGGTTTGGGTTCGACTGCCCTGACTCAATTTTTACAACAAGAGATTCCGATCCGTCCCGTTCTCGGACAGGCAATTAAATTACAGCTCGATCAGGCTTTGGGTAATCCAGATTTTCAACCTGTAATTACGGGGAATGATATTCATTTGGTACCGTTGGGCAATCATCAATATTGGCTGGGGGCAACGGTAGAATTTCCCACGGAGACTGGTGCAAGCATCGCTAATGAATCATTATTAGAGGAGTTAATGGCGGGGGCGATCGCTTTTTGTCCTCAACTAAAATCAGCAACTATTCTGGAAACTTGGTCTGGTAAACGTCCTCGCCCTGAAGGGATTGCTGCCCCCATCATTGAAAGATTGTCAGGCTACAGTAATGTCCTGCTAGCTACAGCCCATTACCGCAACGGTGTTTTGCTTGCCCCCGCCACTGCTTTAGAAGTAGTGCAGATTTTATCCCAATCCTCTTAGGGTTCAGGTTCAGGGCGGTTCACGAACTGTCCCTACTGGCGATCCCAGAGATTATCCCACCATTGAACTGGTTCCGAGTCGGCTAACTTAAGGCGATCGCGAATATCCTTAAGATTCCAACCAGTCAGATTCGCTAGAGTTTTGGCTTCGGTTGCCTGTCTTTCCTTTAGTGACCATAGATATCGTTTACCAGCCTCACAGCTTAGATCCCCTTTAAAGGGATGACGAATTACATATCTGCCTTGAAAATTAGTGCGATCGCTAGTGGATAGAAACTTAAGATCTTCAGGAAACTTGTCTCGGCTATACCGAACATGGAGACGAGTAATAAAAACATTACTATTGCCGCCCCGAAAATTATTGGGGTTTTGTTGATCTAACCAAAAAACTCCCGCATCTTTAAGTTCATCCTGGTTTAAGGGTTCAGCGGAACAAGGATCGCAACTGCTCATGTCCCAGGCGTATTCTAGAAAAGCTACCTGTTTATTTTCCTTTTCATAGGCAGTTTGGAACATTGCGGTATAGAAGTCTTTAAAATCCTTTTTAACAAATTCAGGAATTTCGCTATCAGAAGGTACTTTCACTGTGCGGTAGTTAGTCAATTCCACCTGTCCGTTGGGAGATAACAAATAAACGATCAAGTCTTGATCACCATTAGCATTCATCATGCCTAAGCGGATGGGCAGCACAAACTTAGGAGATTCAAAAGCAATCGAAATTGGTCTTAGCTTCTCAAAACCACTGCTATCAAATTCTTCGAGGTTGACTTTTGCCACAAAGAACTTCAGATTTTGCTTTATATAGGGTTGGAGTAATTCTTTCGCACCTTGAGGAATCTTGTAATTGTTCTGGATCAGCCAGGTTTCCAAACCATCAGATTCTTTAGCACTGAGAATTAAGATGTCATATTCCCCAACGCTAAACTGTTCTTCGATGGTGACTCCTAAATCAGCTGCGGCCCTTTTAGCAGATGCTTGTGGGGCGGGGGTGAATCTTCCTTGAGCGACCTCCTGAGAATCTTGAAGAGACATGGGATAACAAGGATCTTCATCAAAATATTCCACTAATCTGGGGGCACTAAATCCATCTAACCTGGTGAGAATTTTGGATTCCCCAACATGGACTTGTTTCTCCGTCAAAATTACGGGTACAGGTACTACCATCGCAAAGTCTTTCACTTCACCTTGATAGTCGTTGGACATGGTTAAAACTGTGCGGTCTTTGTCTCGGGCAATAATCACCTGAGAAGCTTGATTATAAAGACTGCTATCTGCTGTTGCCACATAGAAACCACAAAATGCCAAGGCGGGTTTAATTCCAAAGATCAAGATTGCCCCTGTCACTATGCAGGATAATAGCACTCGAACAATTTTCTTCATTGCTTTCTGGTTAATTCTGATTAATTAAGTTGACTGGTCATTTCTAACTGATAATTGCTGTTACGCAAAACAATAAAAGATTAATTCTTTTCCCCTTTCCCCTTTCCCCTTTTACCTCCCCCCTTTCTTCTGACCAATGCTTTAAAGTAAAAATAAAGCAACTACTTTTATTTGGAGAGCAGAAAAATGTTTTTTCACTGGTGCCAATCTTGTTTTAATCCTGAATCCAATTCAGCTTCAACTTGGAAACAACGTAGACTACAGTTTCTTAAATCCATGCGCGACGATCTAGAGACACGATTAGCAGCAATTAACGCGGCGATCGCCACAATGGAAAGACAAAATGGTCAGGAAGAGGTTTAGCAGATTTCTCGAAACTAAAAACTACCCAAACCTGTTAACCTGATGGATGTTTGGCAAATATATCTTGCCCCTATCCGTTAACTGAGATGGCAACTAGTATCTGGACAAGACGACATATCCTTTCCCTGATGGATTTCACGACCGAGGAATACGAAACGGTTTTACAAACTGCCTCTAGTTTTCAGAAAGTGCTTGCAGGCAGAACCAAAAAAGTTCCTGCACTTCAGGGAAGAGTTGTCGCCAATATGTTTTTTGAAGCTTCTACCCGTACCCGCAGTAGTTTTGAGTTGGCGGCGAAAAGGCTATCCGCTGATATTTTAAACTTTTCCCCTGGGAGTTCTTCCCTCAGCAAAGGGGAAACCATTTTAGATACGGCAAAAACCTATTTAGCGATGGGGGCAGATATTATGGTAATTCGCCATCAAGAAGCGGGGGTTCCCCAAATCATTGCCCAAGAAATGGATCGACTCAATTCTGGGGTAACCATCCTCAATGCAGGAGATGGCTTACATCAACACCCTTCCCAAGCTTTACTAGATTTATTTACCCTCACTACCGTTTTAGATCCCGATAATCCTCGTTTGGAATTACTCAAAGGTAAGAAAATTGCCATTGTCGGCGATATCCTCCATTCTCGGGTAGCCCGCTCTAATATTTATAGCCTAACTGCCGCAGGTGCAGAAGTACACTTGGCTGCCCCCGCAACCTTGTTACCCAAGACTTTTTTGGCAATGGTGGATCAAAATGCTTTAGGAAAACTATTGATCCATTGGGAGTTAGCACCCGCGCTGAAAGATGCCGATTTTGTCATGACCCTACGGCTCCAAAAAGAACGAATGACGGCTAATTTTATCCCTAGCTTAAGAGAATATCATCAACTATTTGGGGTGACCCGCGATCGCCTTAAGCAATGTCATCCCCAGGTTAAGGTACTCCACCCTGGCCCCACAAATCGGGGGGTAGAAATAACTTCTGATTTAATGGATGATCCTAGTTTAAGCTTAGTGGCTCAACAGGTAACTAACGGTGTGGCGACACGGATGGCTTTATTATATTTAATTGGTAATACCAGGGAAAATTAGTTGTGGCAGTTGTGGGAGTTTTGAGCTTGTTGTTGAGGTATTAATTTGAGAAATAGTAATACTAAACAATGTTAGAACTTTTTTACTACTACCTACTACCTACTACCTACTACCTACGAGCCGATCACCCTAATTGTCCTAATCTAACTTGCTACGGCTATATTAGTTGCGGTTTTAACATTGGCACTTTTCGGTCTAGATTCCGTCCTAATTTTGATAACCTAGCTAGAATCGAGTCTCAATTAACCTAAATAAAAATAGCCAAATACTCCAAAAATAAATATGTTTGCCTCTAAATCCAGTTTAAAATCTTTCCTGACTGCTTTAACCTTGGCTACCTGTACCCTTGGGGGAGTTCATACCATTGCTCAGGCGCAGGGGGGCGCTGGTCTGATACTCTTTGGTAACAAAGATGTAGATATCCTCAGTTACTATCTTGATTTTGGTGGTATTGCTGACAATCGCGATCGCTACCGTCTCAGAATTCCCAAAAATAAGCTAGCTAATGGGGCAACCCAATTTGTGATTTCCTACCCCGACTATTTTGATGGTAAGTTTGACACAGAAAAAATAGAAGTTAGAGTTAACGGCAAGAAAGATAATGCTTTAGCTACCAAAAATATAGTTTGGGACGAGAAAAATCACTTTATTCAAATTGATCTAGAAAAACCGCTGTTAACCCCTAAAAAAATCGAGTTAGTCTTTTCTAGCGTGAAAAACCCTGATGTGGGAACTTACTATTTTTATGCTCAAGTAGTTCCAGCCATCAATGCCCCTGTTCCCCAAAGAGTTGGCGCCTGGGTAATTAGTATTAATCCTTGAGCTAAATCAGGACTAAATCATCCAAGGTCAGTAATTCTATTGTAAAATTACAGATTGTGGCTTTTTGTCAAGCACATTGACTGTAGTTTATAGAGGAAATAACCAGTGACTCAACGTACTTTAGGCGGAACTTCCCGCAAACAGAAAAGAAAATCAGGCTTTCGCGCTCGTAAGCGTACCAGTAATGGCAGAAGAGTAATCTCTGCTCGTCGCAAGAAAGGTCGTCATCGTCTAGCAGTTTAGTTTGATTATTTGAATTGGGACTATCAAAACCCCATCGGTTGAAAAATCGACGAGATTATAGGGCTGTTTACGCACAGGGCATCCGTCGTTACAGTCCTCATCTAACCTTGCTGGCTCTTGCCGACGGCGATGCTCAGGGTGCGGATTCTACTCCAGCGAGTAGTTTTGGCATTTCCATTAGCAAGAAAGTAAGTAAAAAAGCTGTAGTACGTAATCGTCTCAAAAGACAGATCAAGGGGGTTATTAGAGCCTATCTGCCAGAGATCAAACCTGGTTGGCGCGTTGTAATTGTAGTAAGACCCAAAGCAATTGAATGCAAATATGAACATTTTTTGCGAGAATTAGAAGAGTTATTCAAACAAGCAAAAATAATCAATGGGTATTAAAGAAGAGGTTTATTACGAAGGTGGTCCCCATGTTGGGGATTTAATTTTTAATATATTTTTAGCATTCACCGTAATTTGTATTCCCCTAACCGTAGGTGCGATCGTCAGAGCTTTATGGTTGCGCTATCGGATTACAGACCGCCGTATCTGCGTTACTGGGGGCTGGAGAGGGACCCAACGAACTGATATTATCTATTCCGAAGTCATAAAAATTGTTAGAGTTCCTCGGGGAGTAGGTCTTTGGGGAGATTTAGTAATTACTCTCAGAGATAAAAGTCGTTTAGAAATGCGCGCCGTGCCACAGTTTAGAGAGATTTACGACTACATTTCCGAAAGAGCAGCGGATAAGACAGGTAGACCTTTAGAGTCCATTAGAGTCAACTAAATAACATTAAATAACTAAATAACATAATATAAATACAGTTTAGATCGGTTTTCCTCCTGGGCGATCGATTAAACTGGATTGGCAATTATAATCATCTTCGTAAAAGGCTGGACAGATTAAAAAATGGATTTTGGTATCGGCTTCCTCTCAAATAACATCATGCTCCCCATCCTGGATTTTTTCTATGGATTAGTGCCGAGTTATGGTTTTGCGATTATTGCTTTGACAGTTGTAATTCGTTTTGCAGTAGTTCCTCTGAGTGCGGGACAAATTCGCAACATGCGAAAAATGAAAATTGTTCAGCCGATGATGAAAGAACGACAGGAGCAAATTAAACAGCAATACAAAAACGATCCTGAAAAACAGCGAGAAGAACAAGCTAAAGTAATGCAGGAATTTGGTAATCCTCTGGCAGGATGTTTACCACTCCTGTTACAGATGCCCATTTTGTTTGCCCTCTTTGCGACTTTGAGAGGATCGCCTTTTACGGACACTCCCTACGATATTAATGTCCAAATTCTTCCCCAAGAACAGATCGAGCGAGTTGCCCCTCAACCTTTCGCTACGAAACCGAAAAATATTTATCTCGAAGATGGTATTCATGAACAGCTCGCTGCTATGTTGCCAGGTGGCAGTAAAATAGCGGTGGGAGAGACCACCAGGGTAGAACTACAAACTCCTGAGGGTAAGTCTTTGGATACTTTGCTGAAGGAATATCCTGGGAGCAATATCAAGTCTAGTTTAGAAATTACCAAGGGTTTTGAGCGGGTCAAAATCAATGACGATGGCACAATCACTGCCTTAGCACCAGGAGACGCGACAATTCAAGTTAAAGTGCCTGGGATTGCCGCTAATACTGGCTTTTTATTCATTGAAAAGCTGGGTCGAGTTGGTGTTACCAATGAAGATGGTGGTATTAACTTTGATATTCTGGCAATGGTCTTGATGTTTGGTGTTGGTATTTACGTTAACCAACAGATGAGTGGTGCTCAAAATGCTGCTCCTGGTGCAGACCAGCAACAAGCAATCAATAAGATTACCCCGATCTTGTTTAGTGGCATGTTTTTGTTTTTTCCTCTCCCCGCCGGTGTGTTGATGTACATCGTGGTAGCGAACTTCTTCCAAACTGGTCAGACTTGGTTCTTGATGCGAGAACCTTTGCCCGATAACTTGCAGAAAATTCTCGACGAACAGGAAAAAGCAGAAGCTGTGACCAACAGAGAAGCTTTACCTTTTGAAAAGAAACGTTCTAAAAAGAAAGAAAAAACCTCAGGTTAATCAGCATTTAACTATCAACCTATTAGAGAAAGCCAGTGGAAAGTCAATTGAGTTCGGGGAAGGAGTGGTTAGAACAGCTATTAACCTTAATGGGTGTAGCAGCGGTGGTTGAAACAGAAGGATTTGAAACGGTGACCAAGGATTCAGCCTCTCATTGGTTGAGTATTAGCACTGATGGTTTAAGTGACAGCCAACAACAACAGTTAATTGGTAATAAAGGTGAAAGTATTGATGCTATTCAGTACCTGGCTAATACTGTGCTGAATTTGGATGCAGATCCAGAAGTTCAGAGTTCTTTTGTGGTTGAGTTAGGGGGTTATCGAGTTCAAAGGAATCAGGAATTAGCTACCTTGACTCAAGAAGCGATCGCTCAGGTACAATCAACAGGAGAAGCGGTGGCAATACCTGGTTTATCTTCCGCCGAAAGAAAACAAATCCATTCTTTATTAGAAAGTACCGAAGGCTTACGTAGCGAAAGCCAAGGTCAGGAACCAGATCGTCAGTTAGTTATTTTGCCTCAATAAGTTGCTCCCTTCCCCCTTTCCCAGCCTAAGCAGATTAATTTGTTTCTTAGGAGTTAAGTAAACCATGGAACCGATATATATTCCCCATCTGCTTAAAGCACCCAAAAGAACGGCAGAAATCATTGTTGATGACCTGATTGCCGGGTTAGATACTTTAGTTCCTGTAAGGGGGACTATATCGGTACGTCACGGGGGCAATTTCTTAGAGATTGTCTCAACAGCGGAAACTATTACGACTTTAGTTTGCGATCGCTGTTTACAGCATTATAATCATCGACTAGCGATCGATACTTCAGAATTAATCTGGCTCGAATCGGAATTAGAAAATGTGCAGGATCTCGCCACAGAAAGAGAAGTTTCTCTAGATGATCTCTCAGAAACTCTCCCTCCTAATGGACATTACGACCCAGAAGTCTGGCTGTTTGAGCAATTGTCCCTAGCTTTACCCTTGAGAAAAATTTGCGGAGGAGACTGCCCTGGGGCGGATGTTAAGGTAAGCACCGATGAGCATTATGTAGATCATCGTTGGTCTTCTTTGGCCATCTTAAGAGAACAATTAAACAGCAATCAGGACGGCTAAAGTAATCAGTAATCAAGTTGTTGGGTTATCCTTCGGGCAAGCAAGCTACGTTCCTCTCCCCAACCGACAAGATCGGCTAGAAGAAAAGCGATCGCCCTTTTGTTTTACTAATTTGCACAGCTCTTTTAAGTCCAAGTGCTTTAACAAAGCTTAAACGAGAAGTATTGAATCCCGTTGTGGTTACCTATCAAAACAAGCTGATAATATAGTCGCTATATAGTCAGTTACAGTCAGTTACTGATTCTAAGAACTAAGAACTAAATTGAACTTGTGGCTTTAATTCTAGATAACATCCATAAATCCTACGGTAAAAGAAAAATTGTTAATCGGGTGAATCTTCAGGTTTCTCCAGGAGAAATTGTTGGTTTACTGGGCCCCAATGGTGCAGGGAAGACCACTACGTTCTATATCGCTACAGGTCTAGTTAAGCCTAATGAAGGAACAGTTAAGTTAAATGAGCGGAATATCACCTCCTTACCTCTTCATCAGCGATCGCGTTTGGGCATGGGTTATTTAACTCAACAGGCAAGTATTTTTCGTAATCTCAGCGTTCAAGATAATATTTTGCTGGTTTTGGAACAGACAGGTATCCCCCGCCCCGCCCGACCAGTCAGGTTACAGCAATTACTCCAAGAGTTTCGCCTCGAAAGAGTTGCAAATACTTTAGGTTCCTTAATTTCAGGAGGGGAAAGAAGACGTACTGAATTGGCAAGAGCCTTAGCTGCTGGGTTAAATGGCCCGAAGTATTTACTGTTAGATGAACCCTTTGCCGGAGTCGATCCCATCGCCGTGGCGGAGATGCAGAATATTATTGCTCAATTGCGCGATCGCCAAATGGGCATTCTAATTACTGACCATAACTTTCGAGAAACTCTGGCAATTACCGACCGTGCTTATGTGATGCGGGATGGAGAAATTTTGGCTTCAGGAACGGCAGAGGAGCTATATAGCAATTCTTTAGTCAAACAATATTACTTGGGGGACAGTTTTCAGAAGTAATCTTTCTCGCTTTTCCCTTTTCTCCTTCTTACGAAGTTTGCGACGCGAAGCTAATCCTTTAGGACAACTTCTCGCTTTCCCCGATCTTCACAAATCAACGAGTGCGTAACATCATTAAGTGGTAACAGGCATTTTCTCCGCAATAGTAGCGTCCACTGTCACCCCAAATTCTGCTTCAAATACTTCTTTCTTATAGCTAAGATTCCATAATTCTAAGGAACAGGGGTCGCCAATTTCCTTGGGTTTGAGCTGCAAAGAGAGGGTGCGCTGAAGACTATCAAACTGGCAATGTACTTCGGCGATCGCACCTTTATTTCGCCGATCTAAAGCCACTGCCAATCTGAGTATGGCACTTAGTTGACGCACCATTAGTTGATAAAGTTTGTGAGGCAGTTTGTAATAGGCTTCGTGTTTTTTCTTTGGTCTACTACGACGATGATAGCGAGCGATATTAGCAATTAATTCTAGCTCTAGTTCTGTAAAGCCCAGCAGTTCAGCATTCCGAATGAGATAGTAGGAATGTTTATGATGGGCAGAATGGCTAATATAGACACCGCTGTTGTGTAGAATTGCCGCTGACCACAGTAATTCTCTTTCCGCAACCCCCCAGCTATGGAGCTGCCCTTGTAATTGATCGAAAAGACTCAAGGCAAATTTTGCTACTCGTTGGCTATATTCAATGTCTACATGATACTTTTGAGCAATTTTAATGACGTTGCGGTTTTTGACCTCATTTTGATACCGTAGCCGACTATTGATTAGTCCACGGGTTAACATCCAATCAACAATTACCCCTTCTCGCAAGGCTCGTTCGCAAATCATAATCGAATCCAGCTTGAGCATCTGCATTGCCTCCAGCAAGATTACGGCTCCTGGAACGATAATCTCAGCTCTTTTATCCGTTAACCCCGATACTTCCAGACGCTCTTTGTAGCTCATCTTCGCCAGTCTTTTGACGATTTTTTCAATGTCTTTGTATTTTATTTCATAGCCATTAAGGGGGTCAGGTACTGCTCCTAAATTATCCTTGGCATGGATTTCCGCAATGGTTTCAATGGTGCCAGAAGTACCGATGGTGCGAGGAACTTCATTTAGTTGCAGATTTTGCCAGATTTCCTCCACAGGACGTTCTAACATTCCTCTGACGTAGGCTCTTAATACTTTCAATTCGCGATCGCTAATCGGATCGGTAGTCACAAATTCTTTAGCTAGCCGTACAGCACCTATTTTGGTGCTACTAAGAACACGAGGTTCATGGACATCAGCTAAAATAATCTCCGTTGAACCACCGCCAATATCGATAATAATATGGGGCTGTTCATTAAAGTCCATCCCTGACAGTACCCCGAGATAAATCCGGCGGGCTTCTTCTCGACCAGAAATTAGGTTAACGACAATACCCAACTCCGACTCAATCTGACGCAAGAAATTCTCGCCGTTAGGAGCTTCTCTCGTAGCACTGGTAGCAACCGCAATGATTTGTTCCGCCTTGAGGCTAGTGGCTAATTCCTGGCAACGTCTCAAGGTATTGAGGGAACGTTTGATTGCTTCTGGGGTTAAGTCTCCTGTGGCAGCATGGCGATCGCCTAAGCGTACCGTATCTTTTTCCTTGGCAATTACCGTAAAAGCAGGCAGAGAAGGTTCAATCTGCACGATCACCATGTGAATCGAGTTAGTGCCGATATCGATCGCTGCAATAATCTTTTTGTTCATGGCAATTTTTACGACCTTTACGATCTAGGGTTATTTCCTGGATATGCAGATGTTGTTTATAATCTCATGAATTTTACTTGGAGTAACAGATTGCTCTAAAATTTTATAAATATATATAAATATTTATTAATTTATTAGTTAAATTACTTAATTCTCAACCTCAAATCAAATATGTCCCAATCTCAAATTACCGGTGAAGCCATCTGGAAAAAAATAGTTCGCCTACTACGCTGGGATAAGCCAGCCGGAAGACTGATCCTCATGATTCCCGCCCTGTGGGCAGTTTTTCTGGCTGCCAAGGGAGTGCCACCTCTCCCATTGGTAGGGGTAATCATTTTGGGCACTTTAGCCACCAGTGCGGCGGGTTGTGTAGTTAACGATCTGTGGGATAAAGATATTGACCCCCAGGTAGCTCGCACCAAGACCCGTCCTTTAGCCTCTCGTGCTCTTTCCGTCCGGGTGGGGATAGTAATCTTTCTGGTTTCCCTTGCCTGTGCTGCGATGTTGGCATTTTATTTGAATCGTCTCAGTTTTCTCCTGTGTATAGGTGCAGTTCCCTTGATTGTTTTCTACCCCTTAGCCAAGCGGGTATTTCCTGTTCCTCAGTTAGTGCTTTCCCTTGCTTGGGGTTTTGCCGTCTTGATTAGCTGGACTGCGGTAACAGCCAAGCTGGAACCTGCAACTTGGTTGCTTTGGGGCGCAACGGTAGCCTGGACGATGGGTTTTGACACAGGATATGCTTTAAGCGATCGCGAAGACGACCTGAGAGTGGGAATTAACTCTAGCGCCATCTTTTTTGGTAAATATACCCCTGAAGCGATCGGCATTTTTTACGCCATCACAGTGATCTTGTTCGCGGTGATGGGCTGCCAGCTTGCTTTGGGATCAGCCTTCTGGTGCAGTTTACTCTTAGCTACCGTTGGTTGGACGTGGCAATATTTAACCCTTCGTCAAACCTCAATACCCCGTTCAGTTTATGGCAAGGTCTTGGGTCAAAATGTATGGCTCGGCTTCATTTTGTTAGGAGGAATAACTCTAAGTTATTTAACCTAGAGAATTCAAAGTTGTGGTCTGGGGTGTGGTCTGAATTATAGCCTGAAACTTTCCCCTGAATCCCTTAGTCTCCGAGGCAAATTATGGTAGTATTTTTACTATTAACTTGAGCATTCCCTGGCGCTTTTCGTCATTCTGTTTGGCATAACGAGGGATTCTCATAATTTTAAGAAAATTGTTGGAAGGTATATAAATATATGGAAGCTGCATTAATCTTGGCAGATTTGCCAGAAGCTTACGCTATGTTCAACCCATTGGTAGATGTTCTACCCATTATCCCTGTATTTTTCCTCGCTCTGGCTTTTGTTTGGCAAGCGGCAGTTGGATTTAAATAAATTGAATTGAATTGGATTGAGACTAAATCATAACTAACGAAAGCATTCAGAACTAACTGAGTGCTTTTTATTTGTTTTCAATCAAGATCAGGAATCCAACACTATAGTAGTGTAAAATCTCTACTTCCTGAACAGCAGCCTAAACGATAATATTTAACTGTTGGATTTGACTCACTTTGCTACAGGAGAAACAATGCAAACAGAATCTAGTTTAGATAAAAAAAAGCTACTTTCCGCTTTAGCTCATGGTTCAGCTTTTATTAGCGTACTTGTCCTATCTATTGGTATTCCTATCGCTATTTTGACGGTTTCCGAAGATAGTACGATCAAAGATAATGCTAAAGAGGCGATCAATTTTCACTTCAACATTTGGTTGATCGGGGGGATTATTGGGGTAATGTCCTTTTTCTCATTTGGGCTAGCGGGCTTTGTCTTGTTTCCTATTTGGCTTGTCATTCACTGGGGTTTATCCATTTGGGCAATTGTGCAGTGTCTACAAACCCCAGATCAAGTTTTCCGTTATCCTTTTATCTTTCGTGTTGTGTAACTACATGGGTAATTACCTTGGTGTAATCATAAATTAAACATTAACCAAGTACCAAGGATAAAGGTGACATAGGCGATCGCAACAATGGTGTAAGCGGCAGTGTTAGTAATCATGGCTGAATATATGTTTTTACGGTTCTACATTTCAGTCACTGATGCTAACACCTGGCTTTTCGCATTAAGGTATCAAACTATACGATAAATTTAATATTTACTTAATTATTTTTAGAGATACAGAAGTTAATTTTTTGTTGCATTGATTTCATTTTTCTCTGATTTCTTTCCAAATTGCCTAACTGCCTAATAGGTAATTTGTAAAGTGACAGAAGCTTCCACGGTTTGTTCTCCGCCCACTACAGGAGTGCTCATTTTAGCTTCTGAAGCGGATAATTGATCTCTGGCAGCATATTGAGGCTCTTCAACTCTGGCTTCGTCAACTTCAATTTTGACAATTTCTTTCGATGTAAGATTGAGAGTTTCTAAAACTACATCTGCTTGGTCTTGAGCATTAATACTTGCTTTTCGTAGCGCTTCTTTTTTAGCTGTAAAAATTGCTTCGGGAGTAGCCCTAAAACTAATACCATCAATACGACTAGCTCCTGCTTTGACGGTTTCGTCTAACAAGGTACCCACTTGATCTGTTGAAATACAAAAGCTAACTGTATTTGTGCCTATGTAACCTATGAGAACTGGCTGACCATTGTTTTGATTTGCTTGGTCATAATTGTAATTTGGATTGAGTTGGACTCCTGTAGTTTTAAGCTTTTGAACATCTTTTGACCGTAAGATATCCACTACTGCTGAGGTTCTTTGGGCGATTTCTTTCTGCACTTCTGTGGCAGTTTTGCCTTGAATTTCTACCCCTAGTTGTACTTCGGCAATGGTAGTTTCGATGGTTTTCATGCCATTACCTGTCACGGTAAGGGTTTTAGCTAATTTAGATTCAGCCATAGCTGAATTAACCGCTACGATCAAGCTTAAACAGCCACCGAGGAAGAGAACCAAACCCACGCGCTTATAAAAATTACCAGGAACAAGAGATCCATTGACATTTCGTGTACTTTTATTAATCATTTTTCTCAGCTTTCTGCGCTACTTATTGAGTAATTGTTAATTGACGTAGTAGTTTAAGATCATTGTTCCCATCAAAACTCTAATAATTTCCCCTCATTAACAATTGCACTAAAACAGA
>JBJOPG010000090.1:0-14546 GCA_046050865.1 Cyanobacteriota bacterium | reverse complement strand
ATCTAAATATCAGATTATTCCCCAATCCCATTCACTAAAAGAACTGTGTCGTTTTGACTTCAGTGAGTATGTGGAACAATGTCAAAAAAGATTAACTGCTTGGAATGTCTTTGCTGATAAAATTTGGTCTTCTTATCAACGACCTTATTTAGTAACGGTTAAAGAGCAAGCGATCACCGGTTTATCAAAGCAGCAAAATGAGACCATCTGTAAGCTACTCACTGGCTTAAACTTTCGTCAGATTAGCGCCGTTATTGATCGCGATGAATTAGTGGTAGCGAAGATTTTGTATCCCTCCATGTTAGAAAAGGCGATCGTGCTGCGAGACCCCAAGGCGCCTTTTGATTTACTACCTAATTTGCCCCAACAAAAAAATGTCTTTGAGTTGCCTGTGACCGCAGATTGGCGTGGCGAAGACAGTAAATTGCTCAAGGTTAATTCTCATAGCAAGCAAACTGTAATTACCTTAGAGGAAACCTGGAAAGTAGCTTACGTCGATCATGATAACTCCGCTCAAAAAAGTTTAAGCGAGTGTCTAGAGCAAAATCTATTTCAGATCTTGGCGATCGCCGACCCCATGAATGCTTTTGCTGAAATGATTGAGTTTAAGCCTAGTTTGATTTTTCTGCGGGTGAATATGCCTGAACTCAACGGTTATGAGCTTTGTTCTTTGCTCAGAAATCATCAAGAATTTCGCTTAATTCCCATCATCATGGTGCGTGAAGCATCACAATCAATTAACGAAGCCCAATCCAAACGAGTAGGGGCGACAGACAATTTCGCCAAACCATTGGATCGCACCAAGCTGCTCTCAAAAATTTGGCAGTATCTACAGTAATTTGGTAATGTTTTGCGTTAATTGATCTGTGGAGTTTGGGAAAAGGGAAAAGGGAAAAAATTGATCTTTTATTCACCCAGAGGTCTAAAGGTCTATGGTTATAATGTTTGTTGGTTTAATAGCTGCTGAAAACTGTCTTTATTGGGCAGAGAAGATTGTGCACCATTTTTGGTGACAGCTAAGGCTCCCCCTACTGTTGCCCACTGTACGGCTTCCTTAATTTCCTTCCCTGATGCTAATCCTGCCGCTAAAGCTCCATTAAAAGCATCCCCTGCCGCTACTGTGTCTACTACGGGAACATCAATGGGTTTGATCCAATAATTTTCTAGTTCGTTGCTGTAGAGGGAGCCTTGACGACCCAAGGTGATAATGACATTTTTCGCTCCCATTTGATGAAGGGAAGAAGCTGCTTGGCGAGCGGTAGTCACCCCATCAACCGTGAACCCTACTAGCTGGCTCGCTTCGATTTCGTTCGGGGTAATTATATCCACCAGGCTATATAATTCTTCGGGGAAATTGGCAGCGACGGGAGCAGGATCTAAAATTAGTAAGCAATTATGGGCTTTAGCCTCTCTGGCAGCGATTAAAACGGTGGCAAGAGGAATACCCAGTTCTAGCAAGACAATTTTAGTTTTGGGCAGTAGTTTTTTAAACTGCTGAATTTCTGCCTCCCGCACTAAATTATTCGCCCCACCAGCACAAGCAATGGTATTGGCACCCTGGTGATCCACCACAATGGAGGCAATACCCGTATAGGTATGAGGATTGATGGTAATACCGTCGGTATTAACTCCAGAAGATTGCAAACTATCGATTAAAGTTTGACCAAAAGTATCATCTCCCACCTGACCAACTAAACTGACAGGGATCTCTAATTTAGCGATCGCCACTGCCTGATTTGCGGCTTTGCCTCCAGCAGCAGAGAAAAAGCGATCGCCAATTACCGTTTCTCCCTTCACTGGTAGATGAGGTACTTCAACTACTAAATCCAGATTGATACTGCCAAAGACAACTACGGTCATTATTTATATCTAACTTTAATCTCGCGTATGTCCTGATTATAAGCGATTGGCGATTAGCAATTGGTGGCGCTGGCAATTAGGGAATTAGGGAATTAGGGAATTAGGGAAATTCCAAACTCATCTAAACTAAGATTTCTGCTAATTGTTGTAATAGCTCTTGTTCGTTATACGGTTTGGAGAAATAAGCCGATGCGCCTAAATCCATAGCTAGTTTACGATGTTTATCATTATTTCTAGAGGTCAGCATCGCCACTGGTAAATTAGCCAGTTCTGGTCTTTCTTTAACTGCTACCAAGAACCCATAACCATCTAGTCGCGGCATTTCCACATCCGAAATAACTCCCTGAACCATTAATCCATTCATCAATTTATCCAGAGCCTCTAAACCATCTTTTGCTTGTTCTACACGATAGCCAGCTTTTTCTAAAGTCAAACTGAGATAACGACGGACATTGATGGAATCATCCACTACCAGAATAGTTTTGACCACAGGAAGATCACTAGCTGCTCCCAAATCTACATCAGATGAATTAGGGTTTAAGCGATCGCTGGCGTAACTTTCCACCAAGGCAAGAGGATCAATCAGAGGAATAACTTTTCCATCCCCAAACACTACGGAACTAATGACCCCAGGCGGTAAAGGAACAGGACTATCAATTGCTCGAATAGTGGATTCTTGTTCGTCCCAGAAACGGCTAATCTTCAGAGCAGCAAAGGATTGATCATCCCCCACCACTAGAGTCATAGTTTGGTTGATGGTGGGCGTACCAGTTAAACTGACCGCATTATACAGACGGTTATAAACTAAGAGCTTTTCTATTTCGATTAAAGGAATTTTTGTTTGCTGCCAGGGGACTATCTTGGTGTCTTCTGGAGTTAATTCTACTTGTGGATTACCAGATATTAGTTCCCTAATGCTATTGGCAGGAATGGCAAAAATAATCCCTCCTTGTTCTACAATAGCTACCCGTAAAATCGACAAGGTAAAGGGAATTCTGAGCTTAAACGTTGTACCTTGACCTAGTTTGGTATCCACCCGAATATCGCCGCGAATCTCTTGGAGATTGGTTTTCACCACGTCCATCCCCACTCCTCGACCCGATAGTTCGGTAACTTGACTTGCGGTACTAAAGCCAGGCTCAAAAATAAAGTTGAGTAATTCGGCTTCGCTGATCCGTGCTACTTCTGACTGGGAAAAACCCATTTGATAGACGCGATCGCGAATTTTATCGAGGGGAATTCCCCCACCATCATCACTGATGGTAATGACACTATAAGTACCTTGGTTATTGGCTTGGATGGTAATAGTTCCCGATTCAGGTTTACCCGCAGCAATACGAGTTTCAGGAGCTTCAATCCCGTGGTCAAAGGAGTTACGCAACAAGTGCATCAAAGGATCGCTTAAGGTTTCAATTACCGAACGATCCAAAAGAGTTCTTTCGCCAATAATCTTTAGCTCCACTTTTTTAGCAAACTGAAGATTGAGGTCACGAATTACCCTGGGGAATCGTTTTACCGCATCGGCAAAAGGTAACATTTGAGTGCGGGTCACGTTCCCCTGCATCGATCTGGTGGTGTAGTGGAGATCTCTGGCGGATTGATGGACTTGTTGTAATCCCAGGTCAATATCCGTTGCTACCTCTTGCAGCTGAACGATGGTTTCAATTTGTTCTTGACAGATGAGATGAATATCACTGTAACGATCCATTTCCAAACTATCAAAGCCAGGATGCTTATTGGCGGATAATGTGCCACCGCTGGCAACTAGCTGTTCTTTATCGCTCAATAGTCCTTCCACGGAAGCTCGGTCATACCATTGTTTAAGTTGAGTATTTGAACGTTCCATCTGGGACATCCGCTGACCCATCAGGCCAATTACTCCTTGCAATTGTTCGAGCCGCAGGGTGATACTGTTTCGGTTTAAGACTAGTTGTTCAAACAGGGTATTGAACTGTTTAAGTTGAGACGCAGGAACCCTGACCATCTTGTCAACCTGCTCCACAGAGGTCGATGAAGTTCGATTAGATGAGTTATTAGATGTGACAAAAGTAGCTGAGTTGGGGGTTTCAGCTTGAATTTGGGCTACGGTTTCTTTAATCGTATTTACCTCAAAAGCAGGCTCGAAACTCTTTTGTTCCTCTGCTTCAGCTTTTGCAGGCTCGAATGTTGATGCTGTTTCGTCAGGTTCTAAGTCAAATGCCGATTGTAGTTCTTGGAATTCATTGGATTCGCTATCAAAGAAGGTTGAGGCTGTTTCATCAGCTTCTAATTCAAATGCTGATTGGAGTTCGCTAAATTCGCTGGATTCTTGATCAAAAGGTTCAAAGTCGGCGGCGGCTTCTAAGGTATCTAAGTCAAATGCCGATTGTAATTCATTAAATTCGCTGGATTCTTGATCAAAAGGTTCAAAGTCGGCGGCGGCTTCTAAGGTATCTAAGTCAAATGCCGATTGTAGTTCATTGAATTCGCTGGATTCTTGATCAAAAGCAACAAAGTCGGCGGCGGCTTCTGAGATATCTAAGTCAAATGCTGATTGTAATTCATTAAATTCGATCGCCTCCGCACCAAAAGGTTCAAATTCTTCAAGAAAACTTGCTTGATTAACAGTCTCATAACCTTCTAAATAAGAGGGAATTTTTTCGACACTACCCAAAAGAACCAAGGCATGGGATTTCTTCCAAGTTTTGAGAGCTTGGTTGGCTAAAGCGGTAATTTCTGGCTCGGAAATACTTGCTGCCTGATGTTGAATTGATTCACAAAGTTGAGTAAATGAATCGAGGCTTGCCATGTTGCCAAAGCCAATCAATTCTTGAGCAGTGACAGAGAGCTTTTCCGCAAGTTCACTCAGATCTAAGTTTGATAGTTCCGCTTCAAAGCGGGTTAAAATTTCCTCCACCCCTTCTTCAAAAATTAAGAGAGCAGGGTCGCTATCTTCATCTTGTGCCAGGAGAGCATTTTCATCCGCTGCTTCCAAATCCCCCAAATGCGATCGCAACTGCTCAAAAACTGGTTGCAGGCGATCGACAGTTGCGACCATCTGTGATTCAGTTTGAGGATCTTCACTCGCTATGGCTAAACGGTTTAAACTACCAAGATGACGTAGAGAATCAACACTTTGCAGCAGCAGAGTTTCCACCGCAGTATCAATCATGCTAGCAGCATAGCGCACCCGAAGAATTTTCAAGAAATCTTCCAGACGATGGGCAACTTGACTTAAGTTATTAAAGCTCATCATGCCTGCGCCACCTTTAATTGAGTGAGCAGAACGCAAAACATGATCTATCTTGGCAGGATCAACTTCCGCATTAGCTAATCCGACAAGATTAGATTCCATAAGATCGAAGTATTCCTCTGCCTCATCCAGAAAATTCAGGCGAATCTGTTGTTCTGTATCCATCTTGGTTGCAGTTTAGTAAGTTAGTTCAAATTAGAATCTGATGTTGCGCAATTTAAGGAAAAACTCGCGCAAAGACGCAAAGGCGCAAAGATTTTATAGAATCGGTTTTGGAGTCAAGCTAAAAGCTAGAAGCTAAAAGCTAAGAGCTAAGAGCTAAAAGCTAAATTAACCCGCTACCTTAAACTGTCCTACAGTAGTTTCCAATCTTTGAGCTACCGCCGCTGTTTCCACAATGGATTGGGCTACCTTACTGGAAGACTCGGACGTATTGGCTGATAATTCAGCAATTTTCTGCATTAGGGTGGTAATGGTTTGGGATGTACTGGCTTGAGATACGGTACTTTGAGAAATTGACCCCATTAGTTGGTTAACTTCTTGCGATTTTTCTAGTACTAGACCCAAACTTTGCTTGGTGGATTCCACTAGACGAGTGGTTTCTACCACCTGGCTTGTCCCTGATTCCATGGCTTGGTTAACTTCTTGGGTTTCCGCTTGAATCGCTGCCACAATATTGGCGATTTCTTTGGTCGCTGCGGCGGATTGTTCTGCCAGGGCACCCACTTGTTCCGCTACAATCGTGAAACCTTGACCATATTCCCCAGCTCGTCCCGCTTCCACCGAAGCGTTAATTGCTAGTACGTTTGTTTTGAGGGCGATTTCTTCGATAAAGGATACAACCTGAGAAATTTTCTGGGAAGATTCTCCCAAGCGCTTCATTTTCTTGGCGGTTTCTCCGACAGTAGTTCGTAATTGCAGAATACTGGATACCGTTGAATCCATGTTGGCGGTACTACTAACAATCGTGTTGTAAGTATCATCGGTAATTTTTTCCGCTTGGCTAGCGTTGGCTGCTACTTCCTGAATTGATAGAGCCATCTCTTGAACAGAGATTAATGTCTCACGGGCTTCTTTGGTTTCGGCGATCGCCTGTTCTGCTAAGAAGCGAATTTCTTCTTCATTTGCTTTGAGGGAAGAACCTACTTGGCGGGTGGATTGTTTGGCTTCAATCGCAATGTCTTGTAGGTTACCAATAATCGCGTTAAATAAATCCGCAACCGTACTAATTTCCATCGAATCCAAGCCAGCTCGAACGGTTAAATCTCCATTAGTCGCCTCGGAAACCTCTTCTAACAGAGTATAGATTGCCATTTCTAGCTTTTCTTTTTCTTGACGTTGCTGTTGGGCAAATCCTTTTTGTTCTTCCAGGGAGTTTTGAATCTGGGCGGTCATCAAGTTGATATTACTGCTCAATTCTCCCAACTCATCTTGGCTATCCACCGTCAAACGAGTATCCAGGTCGCCACTACCAATTTTCTTCACCGCCTTCACCGCCTCTAGTAGAGGCATAGTTGCACGGTTGGCTAGATAGGTGGCGATCGCTGCTACTAATAGGGTGGTCAAACCAATACCAATGGCGATGGTAAAACCCAAATTTCTTTGGGCTTCAAAGGCAACGGCTTTATCTTTAGCAATCACGGCTTGCCAATTAAGTTCTTTGATTCCTTCTAGCTCAGTTGGGGGCGCAATGGCTACTAGCTGTTGAGTTTTACTGCGTTTATTGGTTTCGGACTTAGTTCTATTTCCGTCTTTACCAGTGGCTAATGGTAAATCAGCAAAGATGTCCTTCAGCTTGAATTCTTGCTGGCCATTCTTGCTAGCTTCATTATCTCCACCCAGAAAAACTTCTCCAGTACTATTGACCAGGTAATATTGTTGCGCTTTAGATTGATAACTTTCTACGATGTTTGTTAAAACTTTAACTGGCAAGCGGGCACGAGCGAAACCAATAGGCTTACCAGTTCTAGGATCTTTAATTACTGAAGCAGTATAAATACTATAAGCACCCGTAGATTTAGAAATAGTCGGCTGGCTAACTACAACTGCATCGGTTTTTAAGGCTTCCTGCACATAAGGACGATCAAGGTGATTTTCAAGTTTTTTCCCTTCGTCGGATTGGGCAATTACATTCCCTTTTAAGTCAAAAGCAGCGAGACTTTCATAAGTACCATAAGCCTGGTAAAAACGTTTCAGAATTTCAGATCTTTCCTCGAAGGTAAATTTTTCGGGATTAACAAGAACTTTCAACCCCGTGATTACCGTAATATCACCCCGACGTTCTTGCATGAATCGACCAATTTTATCTTGCAGCTCACTTGCTTGAAGTTCTTCTGCGGTAATAATTTCTTTGGTAATTGACTTGTTCGAGAAATAGTAAGCTGTTCCCCCAGTTAACAGTACAGGAATTGTCCCAATGGCGATCGCCAATAATGTTGCTTTGGTTTTGAGGCTTAAGGATTTCTCCATCCCAGGGTTGCCAGACTTAGGTTGATTAGATTTATCTATATTCATTTTGGGTTCTGATTTAATTTAATAGTTAGAAATAGTTAGTTAGGTTTAGGTAATTAATTATTAGAAAAAGCTTTTAGCTCCTAGCTTTTAGCTTTTAGCTATTTACTGTAAACTTGCCAAAAGGCGATTTAATTCTAAGATGGGAACCTTATTCCCTCTTTCCTCTGCTATCCCCGCCATGAAAGCAGCCAGATTAGCAGGAGCCTCATCAAGAGATGATTGAATTTGCTCAATGGGCAAACGGACAATACCTTGAAGTTGTGACACTGCCAAACCAATTAAAATTGCTGGTTCACTGATGGTCTTCAAGACTATTACTTGATATTGCCGAGAGTTGATTAACTCCGAAGGCAGTGCCAATAATTGAGCTAGATCGAACACACAAAACACGCGATCGCGGGAATTCATCATGCCAACAAACGAGTTGGGCATAGTCGGCAAAGAGGTAATTTGCTCCGCCTCCACGATTAGCGATTCCTGCACCTGCGCCATCGACAACAAAGCATTAATTTCTGGTGTCAGTTGGAATTTGATGTAGGCATCTCCCGCTGCGACATTACCCTTAAATAGTTCTTGTAAGTTGGCTTGAATTCTAGAAGCTGGACTAGATGTGGACATACTTGTTTCATTAATGTTAACTATGCTTGTCGGTTGGGGAGGTAGGGAGGTAGGGAGGTAGGGAGGTAGGGAAGTTAAGGCATCACTTGTCCCCAAGTCCCCAAGTCCCCAAGTCCCCTAAACCTTGTTATCAACCAAAAGTTACATCAAAACTTCGTGAACGGCTTTGACCAATTCATCTTGGGTACAGGGCTTAGTCACATAAGCATTAATCCCCTGTTTTTTTGCCCACATTTTATCGACATCGCTATTTTTGGCCGTGCAGGCAATAACAGGAATACCTTCGGTTTCAGGATTTTTTCTGAGTTTACGACAGATATCTAATCCGCCCATTTCAGGCATCATCCAATCAGTAACCACAACATCGGGTTTTTGGGCTATGGTTTGGGCGACTGCATCTGCTCCATCTTTGGCGATAATGATGTTGTAACCAGCTTTGGTTAAGTAGCTTGCCATCATATCTAATTCGGATTTTACGTCGTCTACAATTAAGATAGTTTTCATGATTTTTAGATTCTTTGTAGTAAATGATGTCAATACTATTGACGTTTTTGATTGATTATTTTAGTCAGACAAGTAATGTTCAAAGATAAATTATTGAAGATACGCGTCTACAACTTGGTTCAATCCTTCTCTAGTAAAAGGTTTCGTGAAATAATCTGTCGCTCCCGCAAGTTTTGCTCTAGTTTTATCAATTAATCCCGTATTTCCAGACACCATAATAATCGGTATATGGTCACACTTGCCACTATTTCGTAATAGTCCACATAGTTTATAACCATTAATTTTTGGCATAGTAATATCCAATAGAATTAGATGAGGAACGATGGCAAAAATTTGTGGCACAGCTTTTATGGGATCATCAATAGCAGTTACTTGAAATTTATCTGGGTCGAGAAAACGTTTTATTTCTTGCAAGATCGTAGGGCTATCATCAATACAGACAATTTTCCAAGTTTTGATTGCTTCATTTGATTTTTTATTTGTTGATAGCTTTACCTCCTGATTAAGATCATTTAAGCCTCGAATTATGGAAGGAATTTTATTTAAAGGATCTTGAGGATGGTGTAAATAAATTATTTTTTTATCGATATATGGAGATAGAACTTGTGCTACCTGAAACTCATTTTTATTTAATACTATTGATAGTTGACGAATGCTAGTCCGACCTCTTAATACTTTAGTTAGTTCCATTAAAACCTTTTGATTTAAGGAACCTGAATCTGGCATTTTTTTTGTTTCCCAGCCAGGAGTAAAATAAGGACGTTGATGAATCGAAAGTAATTCTTTACTGCATTTTTGCCATTGTCCTTGTTTAATTTGTGCTTCGTTTAAACATTCGGCAATACTCAACGATATAGAGACTTGAACTCGTGAAGTAATCCAAGTAGGGACTGAAACATTTTCCTTCCATAAGGAATCGCCTTGGTCGAGCCAGAGACAAGACTGCAACTCGTCTTTAGTGATATTTTCAATTAGCTTGAAGCTTTCACCTAAGCTAAGCTGTTTTTCCGCTATCAGCCAGGGAATAATCTTGCCGTAAATATCTAAAATAGTAGGATTAGTAGACTGTTTCGACTGGTCTGGTTTAGATAAATTTTCTTCCAGGAAGGATTGGGGTAGCTTTTTTAAAGCAGCTAGGGCTTGTTTCAATCCCAAAAAATGCAAATGATATTTTAGCTGATCTAGGTGTTGTGCCGAGCAATAAACATATCGTAAACTTCCTGTTTGCAAATAAATTTTCCAAACAACTGATTCGCCTCTAAGCTCAAGACAGCCTGATTTTTTAGCTGCTGCTAGTTGCGATAGTAAATGTTGGGAATTAAGTTTTGAAGTTGTTGTCATAATGATAGAAATCAACTTAACCAATTTATTGTTCCCAAAATCACTAGCAAATTAACGATCATAAAAAAATCGCCCTCTGTTACCAAAGAGCGATCGCCTTATTTTAAAACTAATTCTGGATCTTGAAAACTCCGAATTCCAAACTCGACGCGACCTTAGGAGCTAATGCTAAAGCATACCGCTTCGCATATCCTTTAGGGCGAACTCCGAACTCTAACTAATCCAACCAGCGCTTAAAATCACGGTCAAGGTAATAAAACCGATGCCCAAACCCCAGGTGATCCGATTTAAGGCATTTTCTGCACTCTTAGTACTGGTAAACATCTGTGACTGTCCTCCAATACCTCCCAAACCGTCTCCTTTGGGGCTATGGAGCAGAATAAAAATAATTGTGAGGAAGCCACAAATCGCCCAAATAATCTGTACTATCTGATATACGTTCATTATGAAAATCTAATTTTTATGATCTAATGCTTAATTATTACACTCTGTTAACTATTGTATGCTGCTAATAGGGCTATGTTGAAACAAAATAGAGAATTGGGGAATTAGGGAATTAGGGAATTAGGGAATTAGGGAATTAGGGAATTAGGGAATTAGGGAATTAGGGAATTGTAATTGGTTTTATGGCTTTGCTGGATCGATGTGTGATTCGACTATTTTCACTATGCAAGCAAATCAACTAAAAAGCTAAGAGCTAAAAGCCAATAGCTAAGGCGAAGCCGTTTATCTTGAGATCTGGATCGGAGTCCGATTTGGTTTGGCATCATAGATCGCCGACTCAATTAAAGACTTTCCTGTCATTTCCTCTGGTTGAGGAATTCGCAAGATTTCTAAGATCGTGGGGGCAACATCTGCCAAACAACCATTATCTCTCAGGGGAACATCAGCGCCATGTCCAATAATTTTTCTGTCTTCTCCCTCGACGAGAATGAACGGTACAGGGTTTGTGGTGTGAGCTGTCCAAGGATTGCCATCCTGATCCTGCATATACTCGGCGTTACCGTGGTCTGCGGTAATGATTAGAGTTCCACCAGCTTGGTTAACAGTTTCAATTACTTTGCCCAAACAGCGATCGACGGTTTCGATCGCCTTAACCGCTGCCTCTAAATTTCCCGTGTGTCCTACCATATCAGGGTTGGCATAATTCACGACAATCAGGGAATAAACCCTTTGTTTAACTGCCTTACACACCACATCAGTAACAGCACTAGCAGACATTTCAGGGGCGCGATCATAGGTGGCAACCATTGGGCTTTGAACTAATTCACGTTCTTCTCCTTCAAAGGGAAGTTCTAAGCCACCATTGAAGAAATAGGTGACATGAGGATATTTTTCGGTTTCGGCGGTACGAAACTGGCGTAAACCTCGATTGGCGATGACTTCACCTAAAATGTTAGTTAAATTCTGGGGCTTGAACACTACTTCTACAGCTACAGAGGGGTCGTACTGAGTAAAAGTCACAAAATGTAGTGGCTCAATTTTTTGACGCTCAAACCCATCGAAATTGTCATTGACGAAAGCATAAGTTAGCTGTCTGGCACGATCTGGGCGGAAGTTGAAGAAGATTACTGCATCCTCAGATTCAATTGCTCCTGAAGCGATTCGGGTGGGAAGAATAAATTCATCGGTGATATCTGCACTGTAAAAACTTTCTAAAACTTCAGTGGCTGAACGAGAGTCAATATTTTCGTTTCGAGTCATGATGTCATAAGCCAACTGCACTCGATCCCAACGGCGATCGCGATCCATGGCGTAATAGCGACCACTAATCGTTACAATCCGACCAACGCCAATTTTATCAATTGCGTCTTGAATTTTACTGAGAGCCTTGATTCCCTCTGTGGTGTAGGTATCTCGCCCATCGGTAAGTGCATGGATACATACATCCGCAACACCATTAGCTTTAGCCACATTAAGTAAACCTTCCAAATGCTTGAGATGGGAATGTACTCCCCCTTCTGAACAGAGTCCCAACAGGTGTAGCTTGCCCCCAGAAGCATTAACCTTAGTGCAAGCATCAATCAATATTTGGTTCTGGAGCAAAGTGCCATCTTCTACGGCATCAGAAATCCGTACCAACTCTTGAGGCACTACCCTTCCCGCCCCTAAGTTTAAATGTCCGACTTCTGAATTTCCCATTTGACCATCGGGTAATCCTACTGCCTTGCCAGACGTGTGAATCAAAGTATGAGGATATGCGTACTGCAAGCTAGTAAAGATTGGAGTTTTAGCCGCAGCAATCGCATTTGCTTCTGTTGATTCGCGATGACCCCAACCATCTAAGATAGCTAGCACCACTGGAGATACAGGTGTTTGAACCATAATTGTTACCCTATAATAAGCACTGGCACATTGATAATAACATCGCGAATCACTTTAGTTCGATGGTATTTAGCTGAAAGTTAATGATTTCTACTAGTTTATTAATTAATGGTTAGTTTAATTTACATCTGGTGGAATTTGAACTAGCAAGCTTTTGCTCTCTCTCGGCAATAATCTGGTCGATTGCTGGTCTACCCGTAAGTTGCAATCGTCGGTCTGCCCAAATCCCGTAGAGCCAATCAGCGATCGCTCCAATAATCTTTATTTTGGTTATGGCATAGACCCAACCTAGACCTAGTTGTTCATAAACCTGTCTAAAGACTTCCACGTTTTTGAGAATTGTACCATCGGGCAGCACTCCATGAATTACTCCCATTGCTGTGGCAAAGTCAATTCCTCCATTATCTTGGGGATCGTAGTCGAGACTGGCAATATCGACAAATTCAATAATTCCTCGCCCTGCATCTTTTTTCGTCAGGAAATTTACTTCTCGGACACAGAGGGGACATTCTCCATCGTACAACAGCTTGATTTTCCATGTTGGTTGCGTTGATGAATAATTGCCAGATTCCTCGATAACAGAAGCCATGATTAGGATGGTTTTAATTGATGTTACGTAACTTAAGTAGAAACTGTAGTTTAAGGGATTTGGGATTTAGGGATTTAGGGAAAGTTAAGTTGACTAGTTAGTCTTTAGCAACTGACAGTGATGAGGTTGCGATCAAAGATATATTCGCTGTAGTCAGCAATGGTATCCACCCCTACGTAACTGAAGACAACTTCTAGGGCAATCCAAATACCGACTTTAAAAATTAGTTTCTTCCATTTAATGTCCATCGTTTTCAACAGAAGTGAAATAGTACTTATCTGTCTGTTACTAAAATTAACAAATAATGTAACAAATTGCAACAGATAACCCCCAAGGGTTAATGAACCTCCATCGAATCTGTCTGACATAGAAAACTGAATAGAGATTCTGAATGATATTTATGGATGAAGCAATTCATTTATGCTGTTCGATTGATATTAAGTACCAAAACAAAATTAATTACACATTTGCGAAGCTTATCCTTTAGGACTTAACTTGCTCTTTCCCCTTTCCCCTTTCCCCTTTCCCTTTTCCCTTTTTCCGACCCAAGTTATTCCATTTGGCAACGCATCGAACTCATTTAGGTATATAGCGGTTGTAGTCTGAGGGAGCAAAAATAGACTTAGCCCAGCGCCACCACCATTGAAAGTAGGAATGGGGGTTATCATTGGTGAAATATTCAGGAGCAATATCTTTGATCTTTGGCAGATGTATCCACGGCACTTGGGGAAAGGTGTGGTGTTCATCGTGATAGCCTGTGTTGAAAAAAGGAAGATTCGTCCAGCTATAGGTAGAGTAGGTTTTGCCCTGGTGATAGATGTGATGTTCGGCAATGGATTGACCGCGAAAGGTTATTCCCCAGTTGCTTGCCATGAGGGTTAAACTCCAGAAAAGATAGAGTGCAGCTTGAGGGGCGATCGCTAAATAAGCAATGATGTAGAGTAAGAGGCTGGTAAAAATCAAGACGAGATTAAACTTTTGGTCAATGGGGGCAGACTTAACCTGGCGGGTATCAGCCTTAACTAAATTAGTGAGGATTAATTCTGTAACAATCAAACCTCCTGGTAGTAGATGAATCAGGCTTTGACTCCTATGTAAGTTAGGGACTCCCCAAAAGAAAGAGAGCCACAGATAATTAACCAGAGTGCAAACTGGGAACCTAGTTTAGATTTAAAGATCAAGTTGTGGGCTGCTTCGTGAACAAAAATTCCCAAAGAATGCAGGATAAACTGGCCGACCAAAAAGGCGATCGCCCCCACCGCATACCAAGGCAAGTCTTTTACCAGCCAAGCCATCAACCATTGCACAGCAACTAAAACGATAATCGGCAAGATTGATAAAGGATAGTTACCAAAAAATCCCCTGATTTCAGGATATTGGCGTAAAACCTCTTGACTTCGTTGAGTATGCCATTGGCTATCGATTGACATGGATAGTTTCAGGACTTGGGGACTTGGGGACTTGGGGACTTGGGGACTTGGGGACTTGGGGACTTGGGGAACAAGTGATACTTTAACTCCCTATTTCCCTACTCCCTATCTCCCT
The DNA here is from genome assembly GCA_046050865.1 of Cyanobacteriota bacterium. GTDB lineage: Bacteria > Cyanobacteriota > Cyanobacteriia > Cyanobacteriales > Xenococcaceae > Waterburya. The sequence continues at coordinate 18 of JBJOPG010000090.1, read as the reverse complement.
ATCTCCCTACTTCCCTAC
>JBJOPG010000089.1:0-21950 GCA_046050865.1 Cyanobacteriota bacterium | reverse complement strand
GGTTCTACCCATCTGGAACTATTAAAGCAAGGGGTAAAAGACTATCAAGCTGATCTAGGATTTGCTTTTGATGGGGATGCGGATCGAGTGATGGCAGTAGATAGCCAAGGAAGAGTAATTGATGGGGACTATATCTTGTACCTGTGGGGTGATTTACTCCGTCAGAGACAGCAATTGCCTGATGATTTAATCGTGGCGACGGTAATGGCTAACTTGGGCTTTGAAAGGGCGTGGCAAGCCAAGGGAGGCAAAATGCAGCGAACTGCTGTGGGCGATCGCCATGTGCAAGAAGCAATGTGGCTGACTGGAGCAATGTTGGGAGGAGAACAGTCAGGACACATTCTCTGTCATCACCACGGAGTATCGGGAGATGGGATTCAAACCGCCCTACACTTAACTTCTTTGGTCAAGCAGTCGGAAACTTCTTTAACTGAATTAGTGGACAACAGTTTCCAAACCTATCCCCAAATTTTGCGTAATGTCATCGTCGAAGACCGCGATCGCCGCAGCAAATGGCAAGAATGTGAACCTGTCCAGCAAGCGATCGCTCAAGCAGAGGCAGCAATGGGGGAACAGGGCAGAATTTTAGTGCGGGCTTCAGGAACAGAGCCGTTAATCCGCGTGATGGTGGAAGCTGCGGATCAACAGTTAACAAGTTATTGGACAGATAAACTGGTGCGAGTAGTCGAACAGAATTTGGCTGCTTAAATTTAATTTGGGATTACAGGCGATCGCAGTTAAGATTGCAGTTTGGATTACTGCTAATAAGCAACTGCCTTCCCCGCAGGTTTACGCATGTCATTAACTCCGATCATTGTGCGATCGCCATTAACCATAATTGATTCTGCGGCACCCCAGGGAATAAAAGGCATAATGCTATAGCCCCGCAGTTTCAAACCTCTAAAGGCTTTAGGCGTAATTGCTTGAGATTCACTAACTACTCGGTTAGGTAAACCTTGATAGTGTACACGGGGAGCATTAACCGCCTCTGGTAAACCCATACCGTAATCAATAACATTAGTAATTACCTGTAACACCGTAGTTGGAATAGTCGGCCCTCCAGGGCTACCTGTAACCAGATATACTTGTCCGTCTTTGGTAACTATGGTGGGGGACATAGAACTTAAAGGGCGTTTGCCAGGCTCGATTAAATTCGCTGTTCCCTGATGTAAACCAAACTGATTTGACTTTCCTAGCTTGGTGGTAAAATCATCCATCTCATTGTTGAGTAAAAATCCTGTCCCTGGCGCAACTACCCCTGCACCAAAATAAGAATTAATCGTATAGGTTACAGCTACGGCATTACCTTCTTTATCCACTACAGAATAGTGAGTGGTATTTGTTCCCTCATGCTGAACATCAGTGGAATATATAGACTCAGGATCTAGTGCAGCAAAAGCTATTTTATTTCTCAAAGAAACAGCGTATTCAGCAGAGAGTAATTTATTCGTCGGGTTGTCAACAAAATCAGGATCGCCCAAATAACGATTGCGATCGCTAAAAGCGAACAACATTGAAGAAAACAGATAATGCAAACTTTGGGGCGTATGCCAGCCTAATTCCTTGAGATTATAGCCAGATAAAATATTCAGCATCTGACATACGGTAGTACCACCCCCAGGTGGCGGAGAAGAAGCCACGCGGTATCCTCGATAGTTGCAGCTTATGGGTTCATATTCTTCAACTTGATAGCTGGCAAAATCTTCTAAACTCAAAATACCGTTGTTTTTTTGACTGGCGGCGACAACTTTGTGCGCTATTTCTCCTTGATAAAAAGCTGCCGATCCCTCTTGAGAGATTGCTTTTAAGGTGTCAGCCAAATCAGTCTGAACTAAAACATCACCAACTTGATAGGTTTTCTTGCCATCTTGCAGAAATATCTCGGCGACATTCGGTTCAAGCAATTTGTCTTGACCCGCTGCAAATATCTCTACGTCTCCTGATTGCAGCACAAAACCTGATTCGGCTAAAGCGATCGCTGGTTCAATTACTTGTTCTCGCCCCATTGTCCCATATCGATCGAGGGCATAATTCAAACCCTTAACCGTACCTGGAATACCCACCGCTAAGTAACCGTCAGTACTTAGATCTTCAATCGGTTCACCCTGCTCATCTAAATACATCTTGCTGTGAGCTTTTAAAGGTGCAGTCTCGCGGAAATTAATCAAAGATTCTGTACCGTCTGCTAAATGAATCAGCATAAAGCCACCACCACCTAAATTACCGCAGCAGGGATCTGTCACCGCCAAGGCATAACCTATCGCTACCGCAGCATCGATCGCATTTCCTCCAGCTTGAAGCACCTGAAGACCCACTGCTGAAGCCTCTTTCTGGGTCGAAACCACTACTCCATTGTGACCGACAGCTTGAGACTGAACTGTTTTAGCGTTAACCTTACTCCAACTATCAACTGTTGAATAAACTAAATAGAGATTATTGATGAAATAATTACCGATCACAATGAGCAAAATAATACTCAATGCAAGAGATATAGCTCGCCTGATTTTCATCTATTTGCTCCCAAATCAAATAACCTTAATACCAGAATTTAACAACCCTTCACATTAATTTTCTTTGCATTACCGTTATTGTTTGACCTTGAAGTAGAATGCGATCGCGATTCAAATTGATCGTCAACAAAATAGTGACGAATTATAAGGCTTCAGACAAATAAATTTTTGTATTAAAAAATACAGTAAAAAAACAAAAAAACTAACAAACTAGACAAAACCATATTTGTTGTTTAACTATGGCTTATCTGTTATGGCTTAACTTTATTTTTTGATTTAATCGAAAGTTTGTTGCCTGTGACTAATTTTTATAGATGTCAAAATTATCTAAAACTTAAACAACACTAAAACTTAAACAACACTCAAGTATAAAACTACTTCAAACTACTATGAATAATGGAACACAAGTTATAAACTTGCTGCCAAGACCTTTAAGAGCAGTCTTTAAATCCTTCTCTTCTCCCTGGTTACTATGTATTCCTTTGGCGGCGATAATAGTCGTGATTTGGAATACGGCAGCCACAGCTCAAGGATTGGAACCTCCCAAAAGCCTGGAAGAATTAACAGTTATTGTAAATACAATTTTTATCTTAACTAGCGCGATTTTAGTAATTTTTATGAATGCTGGATTTGCGATGGTAGAAGCAGGATTTTGCCGTCAAAAAAACGCGGTTAATATTCTCGCCAAGAATTTAATTGTTTTTGCCGTAGCAACTTTGGCTTACTGGGCTATTGGTTATGCTTTGATGTATGGCGAGGGAACTCCTTTTATTGGATTACAAGGTTTCTTTTTTAATGGCGACCCCGCTCCCTATGGAAATGATGCTTATCCAGCAGCCGTACCTGAAGCGGTTTCCTTTTTATTCCAAGTTGCCTTTGCTGCCACCGCAGCGACCATTGTTTCTGGTGCAGTAGCAGAAAGAATTCACTTTGGAGCTTTCCTCATTTTTAGCACCCTGTTGGTAGCTGTTTCCTATGCAATCACTGGACACTGGGTTTGGGATGGCGGTTGGTTAAGCGAAATGGGCTTTCGAGACTTTGCTGGTTCTACCGTCGTTCACACTGTTGGGGGATGGGCAGCTTTAGTTGGTGCAGCGATGCTTGGTCCTAGATTGGGCAAATATCAAAACGGTAGAATTAATGCTATTCCTGGACATAACATGGGTTTTGCGACTCTTGGATGTTTGATTCTTTGGATTGGCTGGTTTGGTTTTAACCCTGGCTCTGAATTGGCGGCAACCGCTAATGTACCCTATATCGCCGTTACCACTAACTTAGCTGCCGCTGCTGGTGGTGTAGCTTCTACCTTAGTTTCATGGATCAAAGATGGGAAGCCTGATTTATCCATGATTATCAACGGCATTTTAGCTGGTTTGGTGGGTATTACTGCTGGTTGTGCTGATGTTAGCTACCTGTCTTCAATCATTATTGGCTTAATTGCCGGGGTGATTGTGGTTTTTGCGGTTGGTTTCTTTGACAAAATTAAAATTGATGATCCTGTAGGTGCAACTTCTGTTCACCTGGTATGTGGTATTTGGGGAACTTTAGCTGTCGGTATTTTTAGTACTAACCCAGAACACAATCTTCTTACTCAACTGATCGGTGTCTTGGCGGTTTCTGCCTTTACTATCGCTTTTAGTGTAATTGTCTGGGGTATCCTGAAATTTACTATTGGTCTGAGGGTAGACGAAGAAGATGAAAGAAAAGGTTTAGATATCAGCGAACATGGCATGGAAGCCTATAGTGGCTTTGTGAAGGAGGCTGATGTGTTAACTGCTGGCGCCGGTGTTCCTAGTGGCATGAGTTCGGCAGAAGCTTCTGAATCACAATACTAAATTGAATTATAGATAATCGGCGATTGGCTTCTCCACGCCTTCGGCGATTACCCTTCGGGTACCCTAAAGGACTCGCTACGCGATCGCAACTAGATATTCTAGATATTGCGATCGCTTTTTGATTTTTTGATATCTAAGATCATTACCAATCAGGAACCCTGAGACCTTGAAGAGACTGTTCTGAGTCGGTTAAATTTTTGCCTTGAATCAATACTCCATAGCCTCCTAACCCTGTGGGGTCGATTAACTGATGCAAAGCATCCCGCCGTTTGAAAATTTCGGGAACACTAAATTTGCCACTGGATAATTCGTTGAGGCGATCGCCGATGCCCAAAGCCATCAAGAACAGTCCTTGTTGAGTAAAGCCAATCTTGTGCAGGTTAGATAATTCACCGTAAAGCTCTAGAGCTGTAAAGTTCACGTGAGCGGTAATATCTTGATAGCCCAAATTTGCATAGGGATTATTATGACGACGGTGCTGATAGAAGCACTGAAGAGTTCCTTGACTGCGGGAGGGGCGATAATATTTCTCAGCGCTATAGCCATAATCGATAGTTAGCACATATCCCCGTTTCAGCTTGGTCGCTAAAGTTTTGAGCCAATCTACCCCTTGGAGATTAACTTCCGTCCGATAGCCCTGAGGATATTGCTGGTGTAGTAAATCTATCCCAATCAACTTAAAGTAGTCAGTTACTTTTTCCGTGGAGAGGCGAGCAACAATTTCGGTTAATTCACCCCCTTGAACCCCTAGATATACTTCTTTGAGTTCCTGTTGATCTTTCTGTACCAAATGAACCGGGAAAGCATCCACTAGCTCATTGGAAAAAAAACAGCCTTCAATGCTTTCGGCAGGGAGATCCCACCAGTCTTGCCACCTCAGGTCAAAATTAATCCCAGAATCAGTCCCAGAATCAGTCCCAGAATTAGCAAAAGCTTGAAGTCGTTCCTGCTGCTGTTTAACCAGACTGGGCGATCGCTCAATAATGATATACTTGACTGCTTGAATAAAAGCCTGATGTTCCGTGGTTTGCCAATAATGCAAGATATCTTGGGCTAGTTCACCATTCCCTGCGCCCATTTCCACCACCCAAAAAGGATCGGGACAACCTAAATTCTGCCACATTTCCCTCAGCTGAATAGCGAGTAATTGACCAAAATCTTGACCGAGGGAAGCAGAGGTAAAAAAATCTCCTTGGGAACCAATACGAACTCGATCTAGGTAGTAGCCATATTGCTGGTGATATAAAGCTAAAGCCATATATTGAGCAAAAGTAATTTGCTTTGAGGGGGTGTTGGCAATTTCCGTCAGCAGAACTTCTTGTAACCTCTGGGAATGAGAAAATTCTGACAAACTCATAATGAAATCTTCCCTGACTTTAGACTATCTCTTTCATTATCCATCTAAGAGGACTATTCTCAAGGTGTCACATCAATACTCGGATATAACCTGGGTTATTGTAAGCTGTGGGGGAATTTAATTACTACAGGCAAAGATTATGCTCTAATTCCTACTGGAATTCTAAATTATGAGATATGGTGTAAATCGATTTTAACAATCCCTAATGTGAATGAGTGGTTTAAAAAATAAGATTAAAGCAGCTACCTTGGTCGATATACTCCAGACACGGGCGATGGAGAAGCCTCATCAGACAATATACAATTTCCTGGTGGATGGAGAAAGTGAATCCGTTAGCCTCACTTACGGGCAACTGGAGCAAAAAGCCAAGGCGATCGCGGCGCGACTACAGTCAGTATGTGCCCCTCAAGATCGAGTTTTATTATTATTTCCCGCAGGATTAGATTACATTACTGCTTTTTTCGGCTGCCTCTATGCTGGGGTAATCGCTATTCCGGCATATCCCCCTCGCCCCAATCGTTCTTTAAACCGCATTCACAATATTTTAAATAATGCCCAGACAGATCTGGCTTTAACCGATAGCGAGACTTTACAAGGACTAGAGCTTCAATTAGCCAACACTACAGAATTACAGAATCTACGCTGGATTACTACCGATTCCCTGGAGGATAGTCTCGCCTCAGACTGGCAGCAACCCATGGTTACGGCAACAGATATCGCTTTTCTCCAATACACTTCTGGTTCAACGGCAGAGCCAAAAGGGGTCAAGATTGCCTATCAAAACTTACTCCACAACTTGGAAGCAATCCACCACTGCTTTCGCCATTCTCCCCAGAGTAAAGGAGTCATCTGGCTGCCTCCCTACCATGATATGGGTCTGATCGGTGGGGTACTCCAACCTTTGTTTGGAGATTTTCCTGTGACCTTAATGTCTCCCTTGATGTTTTTGCAAAATCCCCTCCGCTGGCTTAAAGCAATTTCCCGAGATGGCGCTACTACTAGCGGTGGCCCAAATTTTGCTTATGACCTGTGTGTCCGTAAGTTTAAACCAGAACTGCTGCGGGGGTTAGACCTGAGTACTTGGGAAGTAGCTTTTAATGGAGCGGAACCAATCAACCATGAAACTTTGACTAAGTTTGCGGAAACTTTTGCTCCCTACGGCTTTAATTACGATGCTTTTTATCCTTGTTACGGCATGGCAGAAGCCACTTTGATCATTTCTGGAGGTTCTCAAAATGCCGCTATTGTCAGTAAAACTGTTCAGGGTAAAGCACTAGAACAAAATAAAATTGCGATCGCCGCTGCCGACGAACCCCACCCCCACACCTTAGTCAGTTGCGGTCAAAGCCTCCAGGATCAAAAGTTGGCGATCGCCAATCCCGAAACTTTAGAGAGCTGTCTCCCTGGGGAAGTGGGAGAAATTTGGGTGTCTGGGGCTAGCATCGCCCAAGGTTATTGGTCACAACCGGAAATTACCGCTGCTACTTTTAATGCTTACCTCAAGGATACGGGTGAAGGGCCTTATCTGCGGACTGGAGATTTAGGCTTTATCGACCAGGGAGAGCTATTTTTCACAGGTCGTCTCAAAGACATGATCGTGATTAAAGGTCGCAATCATTATCCCCAAGACATTGAAAAAACGGTCGAAGAAACTAGTACTTGGATTAGACCAAGCTGTGTTGCCAGCTTCTCGGTAGACCTCGAAGGGGAGGAAAAACTGATCATCCTAGCCGAAGTGGAGCGGAAATACTGGACTAGCAACCGTAGCAAAGCTAAATCTAACGGGAAAACCCCGTCCGAAGTCCTCCAGGTACATAGCACCCTGCTACTAAAGCCAGGCAGTTTACCCAAAACTTCTAGTGGTAAAATTCAGCGCCATGCTTGCCGTACTGACTTTCTTGACCAGGCAGTGAAAGGTTTACCAATCTAAATCGACGTTACAAATAACTGTAGAACAGCCTGATGGTTAAAAATAATTATGTCAGAAAGCAATATAGAATCAATTCTGCAAGAGAAAAGAGTATTTAATCCTCCCCAAGCGTTTGCTGATCAAGCGGCGGTCAGGAGTATGGCAGAGTATCGAAAACTCTACGATCTAGCAGCGCAAGATCCCTCTGGCTTTTGGGCAAAACTCGCGGAGAAAGAACTACATTGGTTTAAAAGATGGGGTAAAACTCTCGATTGGCAGCCGCCTTTTGCCAAGTGGTTTGTCGACGGCAAAATCAATATTTCATATAACTGTTTAGATAGACATCTAACTACCCACCGTAAAGATAAACCTGCCTTAATTTGGGAGGGAGAACCTGGAGATTCACGGACTCTTACCTACGCCGAGCTTCACCAAGAAGCCTGTCAGATGGCTAATGTCATTAAGCAATTGGGAGTCAAAAAAGGCGATCGCGTGGGGATTTACATGCCGATGATTCCCGAAGCGGCGATCGCAATGCTTGCCTGTGCCAGGATTGGAGCGGCTCATAGTGTAGTTTTTGGTGGATTTAGTGCCGAAGCCTTAAAATCTCGTCTTCAGGATGCGGAAGCCACGTTAGTAATTACCGCCGATGGTGGCTGGCGTAAAGATAAGATCGTTCCCCTCAAAGATGCCGTGGATCAGGCGATCGCTAGTGATGTTCCGACGGTAAAGAATGTCCTAGTGGTGCAGCGTACTCAGCAAGAAGTTACTATGCAGGCAGGGCGAGATCATTGGTGGCATGAACTCAAGGCAGGAGCTAGTAGTCACTGTCCTGCGGAACAGATGGACAGCGAAGACTTGTTATTTATTCTCTACACTAGTGGAACGACAGGAAAACCCAAAGGAGTAGTCCACACCACAGCGGGTTATAACCTTTATACTCACATGACCTTTAAGTGGACATTTGATATCAAAGAAAATGATATCTATTGGTGTACTGCTGATGTGGGCTGGATTACAGGACACAGCTACATTGTTTATGGCCCTTTATCCAATGGTGCAACGACGGTAATGTATGAAGGGGCGCCCCGTCCTTCTAATCCTGGCTGTTTCTGGGATGTGGTGGAAAAATATGGCGTAACCATTTTTTATACCGCCCCTACTGCCATTAGAGCCTTTATCAAAATGGGGGATGAACACCCTAATCGCCGCAATCTTTCTTCTTTGCGTATTTTAGGCACCGTAGGAGAGCCCATTAACCCCGAAGCTTGGATATGGTACCACAGGGTAATTGGTGGCGAACGTTGTCCCATTGTGGATACCTGGTGGCAAACTGAGACGGGAGGCTTTATGCTAACTCCCTTACCAGGGGCAACGCCAACTAAACCAGGCTCGGCAACGCTACCTTTCCCTGGCATTGTGGCAGACGTGGTAGACCTTGGAGGTAATCCTGTGGGGGAAAACCAAGGAGGGTACCTAGTAATCAAACATCCTTGGCCCAGTATGATGCGGACTGTCTATAAAGATGACGATCGCTTTCGTCGCACCTATTGGGAACATATCCCCCCGAAAGACGGCAAATATCTCTACTTTGCAGGAGATGGCGCCCGCAAAGATGAAGATGGCTATTTCTGGGTCATGGGTCGGGTAGATGATGTGATGAACATCTCAGGACACCGCTTAGGCACCATGGAAGTAGAATCAGCCTTGGTATCTCATCCGGCGGTGGCAGAAGCAGCAGTAGTATCTCGCCCTGATGAGCTGAAAGGAGAAGACGTCTATGCTTTTGTGATTCTCAATAGCACTCATACTTCCAGTGATGAACTCAAACAAGAACTCAAACAGCACGTGGTGCAAGAAATCGGTGCGATCGCTCGTCCAGGAGAAATTCGCTTTACGGATGCTCTGCCCAAAACTCGCTCAGGTAAAATTATTCGTCGTTTTCTGCGTAACTTAGCGGCAGGAGAAGAACTAGTAGGAGATGTTTCCACCATGGAAGACCTCAGCGTCCTCGATCAACTGCGTCAAGGCTAAATTAGCCAAGTTAGTCACACTCAGTGAGCAATTACCTGGTTTGATTGTTCACTGTAAATGTTAGAAAGCAGGCCATTCAGGACTCGAACCTGAAACCTACGCCTTAGAAGGGCGTTGCTCTATCCAGTTGAGCTAATGACCCAGATTTGCCAAATAATAGTAACACATTATTATTGGGGGTGGGTCAAAAACTTTACTTGACCGCTGCCAAAACCAATAAGTTCTCCGTAACTTAAAGAATACGATGTCCTCACCTACTAGACATCAAAATAATATCTAACAGCCCCAGTTTGTTGATCATTATCAACATGAGCTAATCCTTGCTTGAGGGCTTTAGTTAATAAAATTTCTACTTGATCTAGGGGTAACTGTGTAGCTAACATCGCCTGACCTACAGATAGTACATTATTTTGAGCCGCCGCTGCTTTAAGTAGAGTTAACATTGGATCAGCGGTTTTAGCTGCAACTTCTCGTTTCACCCAGGTTACTTGGGGACTATTATTACGCGCGTCTAGCGTCGCCTCGTATAACAAGTGCATGTTTCTTTGTTTGGTCATTCCCGGAATCAAAAACAAATCAACAAATTGACCCACACCGAAAAAACCCAAGGTTAGAAAGTAGATTAAGCCGCTAGTGATCTTACCTGAATAAAAACGATGAATGCCGCAAAATCCCATCAAGCCGAATGCCCAAAGGATGTAAGCAATTACAGGATCGACCTCTTGTTTATTCTGGTTCATGACAAAAAATCAGATAATAATATCTAGGATATTTTCATTATAAACATTTTACTTTTACAGTAAATTTGACCAAGATGTTAAGGGTGAAACTAGAGTAGAGGGTGCCTTTTCCCTTTTCCCCTTTTACCAACCTAAATCATTCCATTTTGCAACTCATCGAACTTACGTAATTCAGCTTCGACGGATATATCGTATATTGGGAGCTTGCTTACATTGTTTCCAACAACCAGTAGTTTTGATTTCTACTTCCTCGGTCATGTCTTGTCCCTGTAACTCAGCTCTCAACAATTCGTCAGGATTGCTACCACCTTTGCGCCGACAGCTTGAGCCTTGACAGACGATGATCTTGATTTTGGGCTTGTTAGTTTGCAGAGGGTTATCTCTAGAGATTTCTGATGGTGGAAGTAACTCGATACTGTAAGCTCGATAACTAATCTCTGCCTGATGCAATTTGTTTTTTCGCATCCCCGTCACTTTTAACTGGCAGCCAGGTTTGAGATATGTACTCAGGACATTCCCTCGCTCCTTAGCTTCCTTAGCTACTTCCATTGTATAGTCTGCTTCTGGAGTAGATAAACAGAGGGATTTGATGCGACCTTTAGGACTGACCACCAAATCTGACAACCTTCCCACAATGGCAAATTCAGAAACTAGAGGTTGTACTGCGACCATGGACTCAATCTTGAATGGATTTCTAGGTAACTCAGTTTATTCTAATTGATTTTAATTATCAATAAACTTTTATTTAAATATGAAATTTAAATTTTATCTTCCTAGTTTATTGGGAATGCCCTCACATCCCCCTGGTACAGTGGAGCGAGACTTTTCCCCACACCAAGCGCAAATATAATAACGCTGTTCTTCACTCATCCGTTTAATTCCTGAAAAATTGGCTTTCTCGACCACCATCCCCGTATGTTTTCCTGTTTCGTAGTCAGGTTGCACGGTAATACTCCGAGGAGAAGCAGTTTCTATCTCACCATAAAACAGGCGAGCGCCCTTAATATCTGCCCCCGCCAGGTTTGCTTCATACAGTACAGTACGTGCTAAGTTTGCTTTGACCAGATCACATTGACTAAGATTGGCTCTGACCATATTGGCTTCACTTAAGTCTGTCCAGCGGAGGTCTTGCCCCACTAGATATGCTCCTGCTAGCATCACTCCTAAATCGATGACCCTCGTCCCATAGGCACGATCTTCGGAATAGCCACCACTGCCATCTAAAATTGCTCGACCAAGATGATTGTCTCGTTTGAGGGGAGTTAGTAAGCCAGATTGAGAGAGAAACCGAATCACTTTCGCTTTGCCGTTTTCATCAATACTAGAGACAATAGAAGCAGTTCGACCTTCGGCGATCGCTCTTTCTTGGGGCCAGTCTTCTAACAAACCTTCTTCGTTTAAGGTGAGGTCAGAAATCCCCTGAAAGTAGGTGTCAATGGTCTGCTGTTGGGTAATGCGATTTTGTTGAATCGTTAAATCCTTGGAAATTACATATTGCGCCCAAGCGACATAAACCGCCAACATCGCAATTAAAATTTGCCCCACGGCCCCAATCCATTCCGCCCAAGAGCCAAATTCATCGTATTTAAACTGCGTCAGCCAGCTACCAATATTTTCGTAAAATCCCAAATATTTGAGTAGCCCCGCGATCGCTCCGACAAAGCCAATAAAAGCCAAGATAGTTCTTCTTTCTTGGATAGTCAGAAATTTAATTACCCAGCCTCGAACCGAGCTAAATACCACCCCCAAAGAAAGACATAAAGCGGTAATGGCACTGGTCAACCCCAACCAAGGCAGCTTAAACCACAACCCTAATGCCATCAACAGCAGGGCAATCAAAATTAATTGTGATTGGGTAAAACTAATTCTTCGCCCCGTATTTTTTTTAATAACGGTTGTTCGCTTTAGTCCAGGCGATTCTAGAGATTCTGATGGTACCAGCGATAGAGATGCACCCTCTAGTTCTACCTTGCCGTTTTCCAGGTCGATGATATTTTCGGGGTTAATATCTGAATTATCATGATTGGAATTTATATCTGGATTAATATTCGGGGTGGAATCAGTCCTGTCCTTCATTCTTAATAAACTTTTGGCATAATTTTGACAATATTTTTCCTAGACTAAACCAAAGATCAGCAATATTTTAGTTAGGAAAATTAGCTAAGTGATAATTAAGTGATAATAATTAATTAAAAAATCAATTTTTTCTGGGCTTTTATATTGGCTGCCATCCTTTGTCCCAGACAGAAATGGTGATACGACCTTTGGTGTCTCGTTGCACTTTCCCCTCTAAATTATCCACTTTAAAAAAACTAAAGCTGGTTTCGCGATTATAAACACTACGTAGCTTATCTCGAATATCCGCAGGAGCATCTCCCCCTAAAGTTTTTGCTAAGGTTTGTTGCATCGCCCCTAAACTGACCCCTTGATCGAGGGCAATATCTGTTTGACGAATTTTGCCTTGATCGTCCGCCTGGTAGCTGAGGTTTACACGGTCAGGAACTACGTCATAATACACCAGTACCTTGCTGTTGGCTTGCAATCCTTGTCTTTCAGAAGTTGGCTTGCCCAAGGTACTCACCAGTTGGCTTTCGGATGTTCCTGTGGTGAGGATGGGAATATTTAGTTCATCGGTAGGCTCTAAATCGGCATTAGCTAAAGTCTTGGGTTTTTTTGGTGCTACTTTTGGTTGTTTTGTTAGCTCAACGTTAGGAGAGTCTGCTGACTCTTTTTGCTCTTGGGCAGCCTCTGCTTCGGCTTGTTTTTTAGCTTCTGCCGCCGCTGCCTCTGCTTCGACTTGTTTGTCGGCTTCTGCCTTTAGCTTGGCTTCCTCTCTCGCTGTTTGATCTGCTTCGGTTTCGGTGCTAGGAAATAAATCGGGTTGCCTTTGGGCGGTCTCCACTTCTGCTGTGGAGGGGGTATTGCCAGGCGATCGCCAGAGATTAGAAACTACTACAAATCCCGCTGCAAAAGTCCCGGCGGCAACTCCCGTAGCCACTAAGAGAAATAAACCAACCGTGGTTAAGAGGTTTTTGGTTTTCTTCGGACGCTGGGTTGGTCGAGGCTCAAAAGCCACGGTTTTGTGAACATCCTGGTAAACATTGGTGGCGAGATCTCTACCATTAGAACTGCGATTAGGAGCAACATTTAAAGTCGCTCCTGTAAGTTGATGGCCTTGACTGGAAATGTTTTGCTGATTTAATCCCGCCAGCATTTCCAGCGCTGTGGTAAAGCGATCGCGGGGATGAAACCTGATGGCACGGTCAATGACGTCCCCTAATTCGGGGTCAAGATTAACTGCCTTGTCTCGCCAGATAATTTCACCATTACGGGGGTCGGTTTCTAGTTCATTGGGGGATAGTCCTGTCAACAAAAAGATTGCCGTCAAGCCCAAACTGTAAAGATCGCTGGAGTAAATTGGACGACCTGCCGCCTGTTCCGATGACATATAGCCAGGAGTACCAATAGAAGCAGAGTATTTGCTCTGAGAATTGTCATTCACCTCGGTGGCGATCGCTTCTTTCACTGCCCCAAAATCAATCAAAAACGGTAGCCGATCGCCCTGACGTAAGATAATGTTTTCGGGTTTAATATCTCGGTGAATAATGCGACGACTATGCACATAATCGAGGACGGGTAAAATCTGTATGAGTATCTGCCGAACTTCGTCGCGGTGCAGATTACCTTCCTGCTTCCAATATTGATCGAGAGTTAACCCTTCAATCCATTCTTGAACTAAGTAAAATTTGTCGTCTTCAGAAAAATAAGCGTAGAGCTGAGGAATTTGACTGCTACCGTTACCCAACTCCTCCAAAATCGCTGCTTCTCGCTGAAAACGCTCTTTCATCCAAGGGGGCATTTTCGGCTGCTTGACAATGGGTTTTAGCTGTTTGAGGACACATTTTCGTCCCGAAGGCATATGGGTATCTTCCGTTAGGTAAGTTTCGCCAAAACCTCCTCTACCCAGAGTCTTAATAATGCGATAGCGGTTATTTAGTAGTGCTGTCATATTCGATGTCAGATGAACGGCTATTGATCTAAAAACAACTCGACTATTCCTATTTTAGAGCGGGTTAAGGATAACGACGAATCTAAAAGATCAACAGCTAGCTTATTTGAGATCCAGCAGTCCTTTTTCCTTGAGTTTGGGATTAAATCTAATTTCCATCGCCACACCGCGATCGCTTAACTGTTCAAGGATTTGCGCTTCGACTCGTCTAGCGACTTGCTTCCGTATTTTAATTTGCCTTGATTCTTCGCTCTGCTGATACTGTGCCTTTTCTTCCTCTGTCATAGCGGGATTGGCATCAATTGGCTCTGTCCAGAGAGATTGCTCGGTGTCATTACCCAGAGGTGTTGTTCCATTTTCAGCGATCCAAGCTGAGGCAATTTCCGCCAGAATTGTCCGACTCGGACGAGAGATGGTCTGAAGTTTTACCCAATGGCAATGTTGGGGTTGTCTAATTAAGTGTTGCTTGAGGCTGAGATAGATATCACGGGAATATCCGACATATGCTAGGGAGCGATCGCCATCAAAAATTGCATAGACCCCAATCTTGCCTGCTAGATCTTCATTGATGTAGCCATTAGTTGTTAAATAAGGTTTATATTCCAGACTGGCTAAAGATGGTATTTCAGTGGGATTAGACATATTGCAGAGGATTAAATTATTCGGATCGCCGTAGTCTGGCAGTCTGAGATCAGATTGACAGCACTTAAGCTGCGATGAAGCTGGGCAGCGATTAAGTTGCTGAATAGTTTTTAGAGAAAGTCGACCTTGCGGTAAATGGCACACAGGCGACTGGGCTTAAAAATTTTAGCTTGAAACATGAAATTTGGCGGGATGTTGATGATGATATATTCGCTGTTGTTATGGTATTGTTCAAACTCTCTCGGCATCCCTTTGGGGGTTTGTTGACTGTAGGGGACTGGTTGAAACAATAACTCAGTAAACCGAATCCCAGTTCCCTGGAGCTGGTGACTAATTTGCTCAGTAAAAGTCTGATTAGTTAATAGACTAAATAAGATCTCTCTAGCTTGGGAGTCTAGCGTAAAAGTTGCGTCAAAGTTTTTGACTATTCTTAAACCCATGTCTGAGGTATCGATAATACATCGATTAGATAAATAAGGACTACCCAAGATACTATCAGAAATTTTTTACTGGTTTTTATCTGTTAATCTTTCGTATCCAGCACTTTTGAAACAGCTAGCTTCTAACTTAAAGTTTACTTAAGTAACTGAGCAAGTCTGCCATTTCTTGTACGCTGGGCTGAAATTTCGGCATCGGCGGCGTTCTACCACTGGTCACCTGAGTAATAATGTCTCTTGGGGATTTACGTTTAGAAATATTTTCCAATCTTGGCCCCACATTTACTTCCATCTGGAGATTATGACACCCAGCACAGTTGATTTGAAAAATAGCTAGACCATTCTGGATATCTCCCTCAAGAGCTAAAACTTGATGTGCATAGGGATCAGCATCTTTTTGCCAATAGATACCCAGAAGACCACAGCCAAGCACTAGCGTTACTGCCAAGCAGGTCACGAGGAGGCGATTTAGCCAAGAGTAGGATTGGACTAACTGGTTATCCACTGTTAATTTTTAGAAATATTAATGTTTACTTATATTTACTATATTTAATAAAATAACTTACAATCCTGGCTCAAGGCTAGGAAAGAAATTCGCCTTTAGTCTAGAAACTAATTAATTATTAAGACTGGTTTGTAACCTGAATTAGGTGAGCAGAACTTTGGCTACCAGAGAACTTTCAGATGACAGGCTTACCGCTATTAGCGTAGGATATATTCAAATTAGATAACTTTTTAAGGAGACACCTTGTGATCGAACCTCTACTCCTAGGAATTGTACTAGGCTTGATTTTCATTACCCTGTTGGGATTATTTTTCGCTGCTTACATGCAGTACAAACGCGGTAATGAGCTAGGCATGGACTAGATATTACTAATAAGGCTTATTTTTAACTACAAAAGTTAACAGCAGCAATTATTAATCATTAGTTAATTCAAGATGAAGAGATAAAATAAGTCTCTTCATCTTTTTTAATAAAAGTATATAATCTTTTACTTTGGTTAAGTAGAGGTGAAGTTCTGAATAAATTCTAGATCTAGGGTCTGACCGTAAAGCTCTAGGTCAGCTTGTCTACTGTCTAAAGAACCTGATAGTTCAATTGTGAGATAGCGATCTGGTTGCCAGGGCAAGCGTTGTGACCATTCGATCGCTGTGATGCCTGGTTCGACTTCTTCCCCCGTCCAATAGATTTCCGGGTGGAGACTATCTACTTGGCTCGGTTCTAGACGATATAGATCTAGATGATAAAGAGGAATACGACCATCTAAGTACTCATTGATCAGGGTGAAAGTAGGGCTAACTATCGATTCCTGGATACCTAAGCCACGACCAATGCCTTGAACTAAAGTAGTTTTGCCGGCACCTAAATTACCGTTTAACAGCACTGTTAAACCAGGGGGTAAATGCTGCCCTAATAAATGACCAAAATCGAGGGTAGCTTCGAGACTAGGTAAGAGTATCTTGGGCACAGATTTAGCACTATACTTGAAGATATATTTAGAACTATTTTCAACTGTATATTGAGGAATAAAAAGGAAAACTTTAGTCAATCTATTTTCGTAAAACCAATGCTAGCCAAGGCTTTGCAAAAGTTCATTGAAAGTTTATCATGTTTGCCCCTCAACAATACACTTCCTTTATATTGAACTGATACATTATAAATAAGCCAAGTAACTTTAAGTTGGGATAACAAAGTAAAACGAATTAATTAATCTGTGATACTTTGTTCGTCCCTTTTATTTTTTTACCACTAAGAATATACTCTAATTGTTTTCAGTAAAATCTCCATCAAACACTGTTTAATAATTAGAATCTGTCATCTTATCTTGTAGAGAGTAGAGCCGTCGCTTATTTCCTCTTTCTTTATTTTCATGCTTAATCGGCAAATTGTAAAATAATAATTAGGTTGAACAATTTTTTCTAAAATTGTCAGGCGATCACTGTATTTCTCATAAGACTTGTTCCAAATGGCAAGAGCTAAAGCGATCACAACTTTGATTCTTGGTAGTCAAGGGATTGCTGTTACTCATGTTCCGATTACCAATCAACCAATCAATTCTCATCACTCCTCTGAGTCTTGGCATCATACTTGCGTGATGTTATCAGAGCTGTTGTTTGGGCTTTTAACAGGTCATACTGGAGCAAACCTTAACCCTAATCCCGTTAAAGTATGCGTTTAGCTCGCTATACCCTAGATAGTTATATATTTATTCTTTCAGTATTCCTTTTTCTACTAACCTCAGTTCGGGTGAAGAACATTAATCGGTTATGATTAGTTTTTTGGCGATCGCTTGACTATAATTTAAGCGATCACAATTGAAAGAACAAGTTTTTGGATTTAGCCTTTATCTCGATTTTATTTGATGAGACATTTGCGGTTAATTATTCAATTTTTATAGTTAACAATAATATTTCTAATCTCTTCTGCTGTTATATTTACCTGTTTAGATTTAGTATAAATAGTTAATAAAATAATTCGTGTTGCTGTTTGACAATAGTAGATAAGACGATAGCCACCACTTTTTCCTTTAGAAACATCACTATTGTTTACTCGTAATTTGAAAACTGAGTAACTCATACCAGATATCTTATCTCCTGGTAATTCTCCATTTTGCAGTTGTTTAATAATTGGTTCGACATCTTGGCGAATGTTGCGATATTTTTTATCAAGAGTTTTGATATTTCGTTTAAATGTAGGTGATATTTCAACTTTAAGAAAAGGACGATTACTCATGTTTTAATCTTCCCAAAGTTTCTCAACAGGTATTGTTTCGCCGTTCTTTACTTCTTGCCAAGCTTGATTAAAATCTTTTAATATTTCTTCTTTAGTTTGATTGTTTTCTTCTGTTTCAGATTCTTCAGTAATTAAAACAATTACTTCAACGCGGCTTTGTTTATCTATATTTAAAGGAAAGTCTAAGGCTAGTTTGCCTTTTTCATCTACTGTTCCCATTACTTTAATTGCTTTCATTATTGTTCCAGAAGTTTTTAGAAGTTTATGTTAAGTTTTTTAAGTTCTTTATTTATCCAATCTATCGCTCGTTCTTCAATTTTCTTCTCTTGCTTTTTACACTCTAATTTTAGAAATTTCAAACAAATACTTTGATTTTCATCCAATGCAAAAGAAAGTTTTATTTTATTATTTTGTATAAAAAATTCAAACTAGCTTTCTTTAAACTTACTTCCTTTGCGAAGATTGCTAGATTTATGAGTTATCTGGATATTATCTCTTGTATCTTCCCCACCGATAGATATCGGCTTTACGTGATCTACAGCAACATCATCACCAATAAATATTAGTGCGCCAGTCAGAGGGTCTATATTTTTTTGTTGTTGAATTAATTTGTTTTTTTCAAGTTTAGCTAATCTTAATTTTCTATCATTTTGTTGAAAATCTCTATGAAAGTCATTCAGCATTTGCTTAAAACTATCTTGTGTTATTTCTTCAGAATTATCAAATCTATCTCTTAAACTTACAAATATATCTTTAACTCTTTTTCTTATTTCTAGTCTTTTAAGCTCAATCATTTCTTTGCAAATTGGATTAAGCAAATACCACAAAATATAAAAATCTTGTTTTTTTCTTCTAAAAGTTTTTAAATTTCTTTCAGCTTTAAAAATTGTATTAAGCTCAGACAAAAAATATGCTTTCTTTTCTTGCTCATCAGCAATATCTTTGTTAAGAAGAATTAATTTTAACTTTGAAATAAAACTTTCAACATTCTTAATACTTTTCAAAAAAGTTTTTTTATCATCTGTATTCTGAGATACGACTTCTAATACTTGTGTTATTTCTTTTGTAGAACTAAAACGAACATTGATTTTACGTTCTTGTATATACACATAAAGATATTTCCAGATATCTCTGTGTTGAATATTTTGAAATTCTAAATATACCAAAGATGTATAAAGTTCTTCATTTTCCATTCGACTTCCATCATCATTTTTTAAAACCTTGATATAAAACCAATCTTTATATTTACTAACATTACTTTTAATTGCTGAAATAATATCGCGATCAACCCATGAATTCCACATTTCAAAAGAATTTTCTTTAATGGGATAAGGCTTATCATTTAAACGAACAAATAAATCCACAGGATTGAATTGAGGATTTAAACGCTCTTCAATTTCTACAATCAGAAGTCCAAAATCCCATATTTTGTCTCGAAAATTATCTGGTAGATCTTCAAACTTTTTCTTATTTAAATCTTTAAGAATGCTTAATCCTTTTAAAGGAAATTTAGAATTTTTAGTGGTTTTTCTGTTGTTATATTCATCAATATATTCCTTTCCCAAATAACCCAGAATTGTTAAAAGCCTTTGCTGACCATCAATTACTTCTGAAATTCCATCTGAACGCTTAAAGATAAAAAGCGGTGGTAAATTTATATCTAAAAGTATACTTTCAATAATGGCAGATGCTTTTGATAAGTTAATTACTTCTTCTCTTTGATATGCAGGTCTTATAAGAAATTTTCTGCGATCCATACGCCGAACTATATCATCTATAGAATTTCTAGAAGGATCAGGCTTAGTTATTCTTAAAGACTCTAATTCATTAAGCTTTGTAATAGTATCTGTAATTTCCGTTTCTCGAAGTTTTTTCAAGTCTTGACTAGCTTTAGTACTGACATCTACATAGATATCTAGCGTAGTAGAGAAAGAATCAGCAACAATGTTAGAAACGCATAAAAATCTTTCCATTACATTGCTGTAATAGTGAGACTCACTCTCTGAAAACTTTGAAATATTGCTAAATATCTTTTCGCCTATTGCAGAAATACGATCTTCTTCTGTAATTT
Source organism: Cyanobacteriota bacterium (assembly GCA_046050865.1). GTDB lineage: Bacteria > Cyanobacteriota > Cyanobacteriia > Cyanobacteriales > Xenococcaceae > Waterburya. Next base: position 1,672 of record JBJOPG010000089.1, on the reverse strand, counting down.
TGCTAATATCAATACTTTCTTTCTCTAAAATAATTAAACTCCATAACAAACATTCATAAACTAATCGATTATGTTTATATGAGAAAGATGAAAAAATTTTTTGAATATCTTTGACAAGATTAACTTTTTCAATAAAATTACCACAAACTTTTTGAATATCTTCTGTTTCATTAACTAGCTTGGCATATAATTTTTCTAAAATTTCCCCTCGACTAGTCCCTCTAGCATAATATTTGATTGGAAATTTATCTAAGACTAAGTATTTTCTAATAAATTGCAATAATTTTCCATCGCTAGGTGCTTTGAATTTTTTGTTTTCATTTAAAAAGAATAACTGAATCATAGTCTCTACAAATTCAGTATCTTCTTTTAAAAGATTTTTAAAATATATTGAAACTTCATCTTTTACATATACTGCATTATCGATGTCAAATTTTTTTAGAGGTGTAATTCCTGAATTATATCTTCTAAAAATTTCCTTTTTAATTTTATCTTCTAAAGAAATATCAAGTTTTGGCTCATTTACTATTTTAAATTCAATAATTCTTATTTTTGCATCCAAAAAAATATCAATTATTTCTCTTGTTTCTTCATCATTTCCTAATGAATCATAAGTAGATTTGGCGAGTTTCTTTAAAACTGATAACCCTTTTTTTGTTAGGCTAAATTGACCATCTTTAAACCGTTTAATTGTTTCAAATCTTTGTCTTCCATCAATAACTTCTATTCCTTGCCCATTATTAAAAAATATTAAAGGTGGAATTTCTGTTCCTAAAAGAATACTTTCTATAAAATAAGATGCTTTATGTTTATCCCATACATAATTTCTTTGGTAGTATGGCTTATAATCAATTTTTCCGAGTAATCTATCACTGAAAAGTGTTTCTATTGATTTAGGATAAGTTTCTGTTTTTAAATTAGATTTAAATATTTGTTCAAAATCTTCTTGGCTTAGAAAAATATTATCCATACTACACTAATATCTTAAGTTAGGGGATTTGCAAATAAAGAAGACGCCAATTAGAATTTTATTTTTTTGCAAGTCCCAGTGTTCGCAACTATATTAGCTTAATCTAAATTATTTGAAAACAAACTTATTATTCAACAGTAACACTTTTCGCCAAATTCCTGGGTTGGTCAACGTCTAACCCTTTAATCGCTGCAATGTGATAAGACAACATTTGCAAAGGAATTACCGCCAACACAGGAGAAATCAATTCATCCACCTCTGGAACAGTCAAAATATCATCAAAAGTGTGGGCTGCTTCCTGGGTATTCATTGCCGTAGTCACCCCAATTAAACGCGCATCTCTAGCTTTGGCTTCTTGAGCATTGGAAATTACCTTGTCATAGACGTTGCCTGGCATCGCTACCGCCACTACCGGGACTTTATTATCCAATAAAGCAATGGGGCCATGCTTCATCTCCCCGGCGGGATAAGCTTCTGCATGGATATAGGAGATTTCTTTGAGTTTCAAAGCTCCTTCTAGAGCGACAGGAAAATTAATTCCTCGACCAATAAAGATAAAGTCTTCAGTGTCGGTGGTGAAATTGTGAGCCAGTTCTTCGATCGCCGCTGCTTGAGTTTCCAGAATAGTTTCAATTTGGCTGGGAATATGGCGTAAGCCTTCCATGATTGATGCAATTTGACTATTGGGAATAGACTGACGAC
>JBJOPG010000088.1:0-14351 GCA_046050865.1 Cyanobacteriota bacterium | reverse complement strand
ACGTATTTTTGTTCCTGGTTATCTTGCCGATGTGAGTTCCTATTTTCTAGATCATCGTTTATTTGTGGCGCCTTTGCGATACGGTGCAGGGATGAAAGGTAAGCTGGGTCAGAGTTTAGAGTATGGCTTACCCATCGTAGCTACCACCATGGGCATTGAAGGAATGAATTTGGCCCACGAGGAAAATGTTTTAGAAGCCGATGAAGCCCAGGAATTTGCTCAACAAATAATTAGGTTATATAGAAATGAAGAATTATGGACTAAATTAGCAGCTAATAGTGTCAAGGCGATCGCCTCTTTTACTCCTGATTCAATCAAACAAGAGTTATGTCAAATGTTTCATGATCTCTGGTTGCAATAATAGTAGAAATTAGTAAAGCAATTCCCAGAATTGCGCAGCATTGTCATTTCTTTTTTGTGCTTCTACCAACGAGGCGTGACTCAGCTACCCTAAATAACTAGACATGTGAAGTTAGTCATCTAGGGTTTTTTCATAACTAAAATGTTTTCTCTGGGCTTTTTACTTGAGTAGGTCATACAAGTCACCTTATTCTACTTAACAAGAAGCTCTAAAAACTGATAGTCAAAAAGTAAGATGAGGCGTTCATAGGGGATACCCCATGAGCCATCGCGACGCGAAGCTAGCCCTAAAGGACAAAGGCTTTAGCCGCATGTAGCTCCGCAAATGCTAAAGCATACCGCTACGCATATCCTTTAGGGCTTCAAGAGCTAGTTAATCAACAACGCAGTCTATTCAATTAAAAACTGCTGTAAAAATAATAAGATAAATGCCGCATATTATGTTTTTTAGGTAATTATACGTAAATATAGTATGATTTTTAATCAAAATACAAAAAATAGAAATAGAAATAAAAATAGTTGTCATAATCTTATTTTGAGATATAATCGTGTAATCTAAACAACATGTGATCCAAATAACATGTTTCAATATTTATCTCGCTTGTAAATTATTTTAGAGATAAAAAATATTAAATGTTTGTATTCTAAAGGATTGTGCAATATCAATCCCAAGTTTTTTGCCGAAAATTATATTAAATATTAAGTGAATTATTGAAGTTCAACATGACATTTTTGAAGTATCACAAAGATGAAAAACAATTAGAAGATTTTTCTTCGATTGAATGGTTAACTACTCAAGCCATTGCCAATCATAAAGAGGGCAAGTTAGAAGATGCGATCGCCTTCTATTTAGAAGCAATAGAGTTAGATACAAATCAGCCTGCATGGGTATACAGTAATGTTATTAGTTTATTTGCTGAAATTAAAAATTTCACGCAAGGAATTGTGTTTTTAAACAAAGCCAATAAAATATATTCTAATTCAGATGAAATATGCCGTGCAGGTGGAACATTATATTCAAAACAAAACCATACAAAAGACAGTATCACACTATATAAAAAGGCGATAAAAATAAACTTTAAACAACCATACTGGGTCTACTTAGCAGTTGTTGAAGGACTTTTACAGCAAGATGAACTAGAAGCAGCTTTAGATATTGGAGAAAAAAGTATTGAATTGTATTCACAACATTATCATATTTATTATTATATAGGAGAAGTTTGTAAAAAACTCAATAAAATAGATCAAGCAATATTTTATTTAAATAAATCAATAGTTCTTGGCCATAATTTTTTTTGCTCTTATCGACTTTTGAGCTTAATTTATTTTGAACAAAATAGATGGGCAGAAGCTATTGAATTTCTTTATAAATCTATAAAGTTAAACTCATCTTATATCGAGTTATATGGTTTCTTAGTAGAAGCTTTGATAGAGCAAAAACAACCTGACAAAGCATTTGCATTATTCCAAAAACATTTTAATATAAAAACACAAGATTCTGAAAAAAGTAATATATTCAAAATAATTCATAAAAGTTTAGAAAAAAAAGCTAAACTTCTTTATGATCAAATTATTGATTGCCATTTATATGAAATAACTGAAGAAGTTTCTGTATTGTCAGAAAAACTAACTATAGATAAGTTTGAAATGTATTTTTGGTTAGCAGAGTTTTTGTTGAGTCAAAATTTATGGCAAGAATCTATTCAATGCTATAGAAAATGCTTGCAACTGAAACCAAATAATTCTAAGGTTATCTATAATTTAAAAAAAGCTAGTCATTTAGCTCATACAGCTGAATGGATTGGGTTTGAAGATCACTCAATTTCTTCTCAAGCAGACTTAATTGACTTTTATGCTGGACATGAAGCTAACCAGGTATTTTCCCCATACAAAGTAGATATTGTAGTATGTGTTCATAACGCTCTAGAAGATGTACGTAAGTGCCTATCATCAATCTTATGCCATACCACTATTGATTACAGTTTAATAGTTATAGACGATGGCTCTGAAATATATACTAAAGAATTTGTGCAAAGATGGGTCAGTCAAGTTGAGAATGCAATTTTAATTCGTAATTCTCAAGCGAGGGGATATACAAAAGCAGCTAATCAAGGATTACGAGCTAGCAAAAATGATTATGCAATTCTTTTGAACAGCGATACTATTGTTACGCCAAGATGGGTTGAGAAAATGGTTGAATGTTTCAGCTCCGATCCTGAAATTGGGATAGTTGGACCTTTATCTAATTGCGCTTCTTGGCAATCTGTTCCTAAATTATTTAATGATAATGGAGATTGGATGATTAATTCCATCCCAAAATTCTATTCTCTTGAAAGTTATACTGAACTTATCGAAAAATTGTCTGGAAAAAGCTTCCCTATAGTTAGTTTTGTCAATGGCTTTTGCTACATGATCAAACGAGCTTTAATTGATAATATTGGCTATTTAGATGAAGAAAGCTTTCCTCATGGTTATGGAGAAGAAAATGATTATTCTTTAAGAGCTTGCAAGGCAGGATTTAAATTAGCTATTGCCGATCATACATATGTTTATCATGCTAAATCAAAAAGCTTTGGACATCAACGTCGTAAAGAGCTAGCCAAGCAAGGTTCTACTGCTTTAAAAAGTAAACATCCAGATGCTGATTTAAATGTTTTAACTGCCAAAATTAAAGATAACAAGTCTTTACTAAATTTACGTTTAAAATTACAAGAATATGCCGTACCACCCATAATATAAATAATCAAAACCTGTCAACAGTTCGTACAAACTTTTGCAAAAAAACAATGACAATCTCCTTTAAACATAGTCAAAGAATGGTAAAAAAAATTATACAAGAAGGTGATAATTTTTTGAACAAAAACAATTTAAACGGTGCGAAAGAGGCTTATAATAATGCACTAAAATTAGATCCTAATGCTGCCAAAGCATATCATGCTTTAGGTAATGTTGTTTTGCAAGAAAATAAGCTTGATGAAGCAATTAGCAATTTTCGTAAAGCCATAGAGATTCAGCCAGATTTATCCAGTTCTCGCTATAAGTTAGCTGAAATTTTATTTAAAAGAGGTATTCTAGATGAAGCATTAAATAATTATCAGATAGCTGTAAAAGGCGAGCCTAATTCCTGGAAATATTATAATGGACTAGCGAATATTTTGATGGAAAAAGAACAATGGCAAGAAGCTATTGATGCCTATCAAAAAGTGATTGAATTAAATCCAAGTTGTTTTGAAGCTTGTAGAAACTTAAAAACTTTACAGCGAAAGTTAGACTTGGGTGCGAATATAAATGAGCTAAATGATTGTTCTCAAATCATTATCAAACCAAAATTAAGCAATAACGGGTCAATCAGTATTTTATTTATCTTGCCAGTTAAAGGTGGCAGTGGTGGTGCTCATTCGGTCGTTCAAGAGTGCTTAGCTCTTTATCGTTGTGGGATTAAAGTGCAAATTGCGGTCAACAAACCTAATTACAGTAAATTTTTAACTACTTACTCTGATGTTGCTGAAATAAGTAATATAGTTGTAGTCTATGAAAGTTTAAATGATATTAAAATCATAGTTCGTAACTTTTCTGTAGTCTGTGCAACTATATTTTCTTCAGTTAATATTCTGAGAGAGATAGTTAAGACTGAAAATAAGTTTTTGCCTGCATACTATATACAGGACTATGAAATCTTATTTTCTGAGAAAGATAGTCCAAAATGGCAAGAAGCTTGGGATTCTTATAATTTTATTCCTGGCGGGGTTTTATTTGCCAAAACTAAGTGGCTATGTGAAGTGATTGGCAAAAATCATAATTGTATTGTTCATAAAGTTGAACCTAGCATTGATCATGAAGTTTATTACCCCGATTTAAATACTCAAAGTGACAAAATAAAAATTTCAATGATGGTTCGATTTGCAACTCCAAGACGAGCAGCTAAAAGAACATTAAGAATTGCTTATCAGCTTTCGTGTATGTTTCCTCATCAAGTTTCGTTTACTATGTTTGGATCTAGAGTTGAGGATATTAAAGATAGCGGAATTGCAATTCCTAAAAATGCAACGATTATGGATCATTTAACGCGGCATGAGGTAGCTGATGTTTTACGAAAGTCAGATATTTTCTGTGACTTTTCAGACTATCAAGCTTTTGGTCGTACAGCTTTGGAAGCGATGGCCTGTGGATGTATTTCTGTTGTTCCCGAACGGGGAGGAGCTAATGAATATGCAATTGACAATGTAAATTCTTTGGTTGTTAATACTACTGATGAAGAAGGATGTGTCGAGAAAATCAGCAAAATAGTCAATTTATGTCAATCAGAGCTATATCAAATGAAAATTAATGCATTAGAAACTGCAAATAAATATTCCAAGCAAAGAGCTGCATTTAGCATCCTTAATTTATTTCACAATCAAGTTTTAAAACTTAAGAGTTAATTATTTTCAATACGCTTGATCGATATTACGCTAAATTGATTTTAGTTAATTTAAACCAGATGAAAAATGATATTAATTTCTTCAAATTTACAAACAAAATATCTGAATAAAGTCAAAATACAACTATTAACAAGAAAAAAATGGGGTTATTTACGCTACATTCATTTGCGAGAAGGGTTGAAAATTGCGCTTGAAAGTAAAGAAAATATTTCATCATTTCTTAGTATAGGATGTGGAACTGGATTAGTAGAAGTAGCGATATCTTTAGAGTTTCCTGAAATACAATTTAACCTTACTGATATTGGTAATCTAGACACTATGAAAAATCGTCTTGGAATTAGGATGGTAGAAGAATGGGGAATTCCTAATGTCAAATATAGTTTGTATGATGTTTTAACTCCTTCAAAAAATTGTTATGATTTCGTTGCCTCTGTTGAAGTTTTAGAACATCTTAAAGATGATACATTGGCTTCTAATAATATGTGTGAAGCTGCATTAAAATATGTATTTGCTCTAGTTCCATTTGCGACAGAAGAGCAAAATTTGGATAAGCAACTAAAGAATACTGTTTGGAAAAATCATGAACACTATAAAGTTGGATACAATTATAATTCTCTCGCAAATCTTTTTGCAAAAAATATCGTAATTTGCGGATGTTACTGGGAGGATTCGGGATTGAGATTTCGGGAAAAACTGGATGATTTATCCCATGAAGAAATTCAATCTTGTGCTTTAGATTTAATGAAGTTAGCTCAATCTGATCTTTATAATGATCTTCATCTTCCGAACAATTATCGTAAGTGTAGAGGAATTTGGATATTATCAAAAGTCTAAATTCAATTGGAATAGTATTAAATACTTGATTGATAATCGCTGATTAATTTATATATTTTCAAACTGATTAGATTCTTAATGATACTAATCAAACTGAAATACCTCCCATTTTTAAAGGAGTTAACTATGAGTTTAATTGTACGGAATGATATAGAGCATTTTAAAGAACTAATAAATAAGAAAAAATATTCTTTTATTGATTTTGGCACTAGTAAAGGTAATTCTATTAAGTTTGCTAAAAACATTTTTAATCCATCAGGACAAGGACTTGGAATTGACATAGATCAGAATAAAATTGACAAAGCATTGTCCTGTGGATATGATGCTATAAATTTTAATATTGAAAATATTCCAGAAGATATTAAATTTGATTTTTGCATCATGTCTCATTTCTTAGAACATTTATATGATATTGAGACTGCTAAACGGATGATAGTCAAATCTTGCAAAATATCAAATAAGTTTGTTTACATTCAGCAGCCTTGTTTTGATAGTGATGGCTACCTTTTTAGAAATAAACTAAAGTTGTTTTTTTCGCATTGGCATGGACATACTCTCAAATTAAGCTCTTTGGATTTTTATAATATTTTACAGGAATTAAAAGAAAAGGGTTTGTGTACAGATTTTACTATTCAGACAAGGAGTCCTATTTTTGATAGCAATCATCCCAGTATTCATCCTATTGACTCACCTATCGATCAGCAAAAATATAATTTTAATGTTCATCCTCCGAAACCTAAGACAATTAAGTTTGAAGTTCCAGTTTTTGAAGAGATTATAATTGTTATTTCTAAAAGTATAGATATTCATAACGATATTAGATCGATAGTTCAAAATAGAAGAAAAACATTACCTATGTTTGATACATCTCCAGAGATAAGTTGTAGCTCTTCTCAAATTGGGGAGATACAATAACAGGAATGGGCAAACCAATTACGAATATCTTTGAGGGAGACTTGACTATAAGCTTGGGAAATTGCTACATCTAAATCTTGGTAGTTTCTAGCACCAATAGAGCGTAGAACATTTTTAATTTTTGACCAGCAATTTTCAATGGGATTAAAATCAGGTGAGTAGGGTGGCAAGTAAATCAATTTAGCTCCAGCAGCGATCAAAGCTTGTTCAATCTTTTTTCCTTTATGAATACTACAATTATCCCAAACGACAGTTGCGCCTTTCCATAGATTTGGAATCAGCTTTCGGATGACAAAAGCTTCAAAAGTTAATCCATCTGTTGAGCCTGACAAATTTATTGATGCGATAATTCCCGACAAGGCGATCGCCCCAATCATGGATACATTTTTACCTCGTCTATGTGGGCGAGTCCCTCTAGCTCTTTGACCTCTCGGCGCATATGCGGAGCGGTATGCTTTAGTACGAGCATATAGTCTAATCAAAGCTAAGTTGACTCCCGCTTCACCTAAAAAAACTAAATCTTCAACTGGAATATCTCGTATCTTGTTCCAGAACTCGACTCTTAATTTTTGTACTCGTTCAGTTTCTTCTTGCTCCGTCTTTACGCTGAGGAAACCTCAGCGCAGGCGGTGCGCTTTCTCATTCGGATGCAGAGTTTTTTTTGACCGTCAATTGTAACCGTTGGGTCATTCTTCCCATCGTGGCACGAGAAATGTCAATGTTCAACTCGTGACGAAGCATTTGGCATAGTTCATCTAAAGTTGCATCATTATTCTGTTCAATCAGATCCACCAGAACTGCCAAATTGTCAGAACTCAATTTCAGTTTAACCCCTCCATTAACAGGTTTAGGTGCTATTTCTCCTGTAGTTCGGTATTGTTTGAGCAATTTAAAGATGAAACTTAAAGCCACATCAAATCTTTTAGCTAATTGACGTTGAGAAATTTCCTCTTTGTTATCGCCAGACCCTCCCAATTATGATCGCAAGACTATACAAAGCGATTACCCTAAAGGATATGCGTAGCGGTATACCGTATCCGCAGGGGTATCCTTTAGGACAATGTGCTTTGGCACGTCGCGCGCCGCGCGCTTGTACCCGAATGGGTGTATCCTGCGGATCGCTTTAATATTTTTGACTAATCCGCAAGATTTCTGTGTCCTCTTAAATTCAGAGCCGCTCAAAGATTGTAATTATCAACGACGGTAATAAAACAAGCGAGGGGAAATAGTAAGTATTCAGCAAAAAACAGTTTCCAAATAAATTGATAAAAATCGGCGATCGCACTTTTCTGTTCTAAGTCAACATCCAGACTGCGCCACCATAGTAGCCCTAATAAAATTACATGGCTAGCGACGAAAAACCTCACATTCAAAGCAGTCAGCCAAAATACACCCGCTGCAATCATGCCAAAATAACAAACAGTAATTACTCCACGAGAAAGATTGAATACGGCTAGCTTGCCCATTACCAGGGTAAAAGTATTAATGTTATATTTTCTGTCTCCCTCTAAATCGGGGACATCCTTAAAAATGGCGATCGCTATAGTAAAGAACAAAATAAAGAGGGTCAAAGTCCAAACGTAAGGGTTTAAAACTTCTCTGCCATTGAGCTTGTCGCCATAATGTAAAAATAAGCCAATATTAACGATGACTCCCCGCACAGTAAGAATACAAAAAGCCGCCCAAACGGGAAACTGCTTTAAGCGTATTGGCGGCAGTGAATAAGCTGTACCAATTATCAGGCTGATCGCCACCGTCGCCAACAACCAAGCCCCTGATAACCCAGCAATGATCAAAGATAAACAGCCTGCAATCCAAATGATTAGCTTCCCTTGTTGAATTGTTAAGGCTCCTGAAGCTAAAGGTAATGCCGGTTTATTAACTCGATCTATCTCAATGTCATATAGTTGATTTAAGCCAACTATGTATACGTTACCCCCTAGACAGGCAAACCAAACCGCTAGCATTTGCTCTAAATTTACCAGGTGAATACCAGTGTTCGTTGTAGCCAGGGAAATAAAATACAGCGCTAAGACACTTAAACTCGTACCGATAATTGTATGGGGACGAGAAAATTGCCAAAAACTTTTAACCCACTTCATATTTGTTAAATCCGAAATATCCAATTGCTTCAATTACTAAAATGGATGTAGAGATTGTCTTTGAATATAGCGCAGGCAACCTACCAGGGTTTTTATTCCGTATCTGTCCTCAACAATTGTCTGGCTTTGGGGATAATTCTTCTCACTTCTTCATCTTAACTAGTCTCTATCCCTTGACAATCTTCTAAATGACTGATTTAAGCTGACTTTTTTTAATTCCGACTAAAATTATCGGGTATAATTGACTCATTGTTTTTACTCGTGATACCATCCAATAACTGTTGACGAAATAAATGTTAAATCATGACTCAGACACCCATCAAAACTGCTAAAGGACGCACTTTTACCCATCTAGTCTCCAAGGAAGGTGGAGTGAAGTATCCCCTCAAAGCCCTTAACGTATGCGAAGAGACTTTTTCTCCTTTAGAAGTTGCTTACGATTATGATGAAATTCGTCGTCAGGTGAGCCGCGAAACTATTGCTGCTGGCCCTCATTCTATTTGGCGCTACAAAGCATTTTTACCTGTAGAGAGTGATAATCCCATTGATGTTGGGACAGGGATGACTCCTTTGGTTAAGTCCAACCGTTTGGCGCGTCGTCTGGGTCTGAAAAATCTTTATATTAAAAACGATGCCGTAAACATGCCTACCCTGAGTTTTAAAGATCGGGTGGTATCTGTAGCTCTGACCCGTGCTAGAGAACTAGGTTTTTCGACAGTTTCTTGTGCTAGTACTGGTAACTTAGCCAATTCTACCGCAGCGATCGCCGCTCATGCAGGGATGGACTGTTGTGTCTTCATTCCTGCGGATTTAGAAGCTGGAAAAATCATGGGTACTCTGATCTACAATCCCACAGTGATGGCGGTTAAAGGGAATTACGATCAAGTCAACCGTCTCTGTTCGGAAGTTGGTAATAGCTACGGTTGGGGTTTCGTCAACATCAATCTCCGACCCTACTACTCTGAGGGTTCTAAAACACTGGGTTATGAAGTAGCCGAACAGTTGGGCTGGGAACTTCCTGATCATATCGTTGCCCCTCTAGCATCGGGTTCTTTATTCACCAAAATCTATAAAGGCTTTAACGAATTTGTCAAAGTAGGTTTAGTCGAGGACAAAGAAGTTCGCTTCAGTGGCGCACAGGCAGAAGGTTGTTCCCCCATTGCTCAAGCTTTCAAAGAAGGTAGAGACTTCGTGACTCCGGTTAAGCCCAATACCATCGCTAAATCGATCGCCATCGGTAATCCTGCGGATGGTTACTATGCCCTAGAGATTGCCCGCAAAACCAACGGTAATATTGAGAGCGTCACTGATGAAGAAATTATCGAAGGAATGAAGCTCTTGGCGGAAACTGAAGGTATCTTTACCGAAACTGCTGGTGGTACCACGATCGCCGTGCTGAAAAAATTAGTCGAAGCAGGTAAAATCAACCCTGATGAGAAAACAGTTGTTTATATCACTGGTAACGGCTTGAAAACCCAAGAAGCGGTGCAAGGATATATCGGCGAGCCTCTGACCATCGAGCCCAAGTTAGACAGCTTCGAGCGTGCCCTAGAGCGATCGCGTACTTTAGAGCGTCTAGAGTGGCAACAAGCCAGCGTTTAAAAGCGTTTAAACAACTTTCACAACATATTTCACAACTTAATTTATTTTTCCCTCGAGATCATGAGCGTTAAAGTATTAGTCCCAACTCCGCTGCAAAAGTTCACTAACAATCAGGCAACTATCGAATGTGATGGTAGCAATATTGATGAGCTTATCAATGCGTTAGAAAGTAACTGTCCAGGTATCAAAGCTCGTATCTGTGATGAAAGTGGTCAACCCCGTCGTTTTTTAAATCTTTACGTCAATAGTGAAGATATTCGTTTCCTAGAGGGTACAAGTACAACACTCACTGATGGTGATGAAGTGAGTATCGTCCCCGCTGTGGCTGGGGGTTAAGCCCAAAGATTTCTAGATTTCGTAACAGTATTTTGGAGGTTAGCTTAGTTGCTAATCTCTTTTTTTTTGTTACCTTTGTGGTACAAACGATCGCCTCATATCTAGCTAAAAAGCGATCGCCATTGTTTAATTGTTAACCTACTGATTCCCCAACACCTAGATATCCAAATCGTCGAGATTCAAGTTGGGGGCGTGGGTTTCAATAAATTCTCTTCTGGGGGCAACGCGATCGCCCATCAGGACGGTAAAAATGCGATCGGCTTCGGCGGCATCGTCTATTTCCACTCGTTTCATGGCGCGGGTTTCAGGATTCATGGTAGTATCCCATAGCTGTTGGGGCATCATTTCCCCTAAACCTTTAAAGCGCTGGATCGTATAGTTAGCATTATCAGGGAATTCAGCAATGCGCTGTTGTAATTCGCGATCGCTATAGCAATATTGATGGTTGCGTCCCCGTTCTAGTTTATATAGAGGAGGACAGGCAATATAAATATAACCCTGATCCACTAAAGCCCTTTGGTAACGGAAGAAAAAGGTTAAAATTAGAGTCCTGATATGCGCTCCATCAACGTCAGCATCCGTCATAATCACAATACGGTGATAGCGTAACTGGGAAGGATCGAACTCATCCCCTTTGATACCTAACCCTAGGGCGGTGATCATCGACTGAATCTCATTGTTCTTATAGATTTTGCTGTCATCAGTCTTTTCAATGTTGATAATTTTACCTCTGAGGGGCAAAATTGCCTGAAAACGGCGATCACGCCCTTGTTTCGCACTTCCGCCGGCTGAATCGCCTTCCACCAGGAAGATCTCCGACTCTTCAGGATCGCGAGAGCTACAATCGGCTAATTTTCCTGGTAAGGGAGAAGACTCTAGTACTGATTTACGGCGTACCAATTCTCGCGCATGACGGGCGGCTTCAGCGGCTTTAAAGGACTGTACTGCCTTCTCGATAATTGAATCCCCAATGCTGAGATTAAACTCCAGATATTCCCCTAGGACTTCTCCCACCAGAGAATCAACAATCCCGCGAACTTCCGTATTCCCTAGCTTAGTTTTTGTCTGTCCTTCAAATTCAGGATCAGGAACTTTAACCGAGACAACTCCTGTGAGTCCCTCGCGAATGTTCTCCCCTCCCAGGTTAGAATCACTTTCCTTTAGTTTGTTGCGCTTACGAGCGAAGGAGTTCATGGTTCTAGTTAAGACTGTCTTCAATCCTTCTAGATGAGTTCCCCCATCAATGGTGCGAATGTTATTAGCAAAGCCTAAGAGATTATCACTATAAGCATCAATACACCACTGCAAAGCGACTTCTACCGTTACGCCATTTTTCTCTTTGTTAACATAGATAATATCTGGATGAAGAGCATCTTTGTCGCGGTTCATGTACTCGACATACTCTTTAATTCCCCCCTCATAACAGAAGGTATCCTGGCGCTGTTCCTCTTCACGATTATCGCTGAAAGTGATCTTAATCCCTGCGTTCAGGTAAGCTAACTCTTTTAGTCGCTTGGACAAGATATCATATTCAAAAACAGTAGTTTCGGTAAAGATGGTATCATCAGGCACAAAATGCACCGATGTTCCTGTACGTTTGGGCTCTTCTTTATTTGGTTTGACATCTAACTGACCTTGAGGCTTACCCTGTTGATAGGATTGTAGATAAACGTTTTGGTCGCGCCAGACTGTAACTTCAACTAATTTAGAGAGGGCATTAACGACGGACACCCCTACCCCATGTAATCCACCAGAAACTTTGTATCCACTGCCGTCACCACCAAATTTTCCCCCTGCGTGCAACACTGTCATTACGGTTTCGAGGGCAGACTTGCCTGTTTTAGAGTGAATCCCCGTGGGAATACCTCGTCCATCGTCAGTAACGGTAATGGAACCATCAGGATTAATATCAACTTCAATATGGGTGCAAAAGCCCGCTAGCGCCTCATCAATCGAGTTGTCCACCACCTCATACACTAGGTGATGCAGTCCTTTGGGCCCTGTGGAACCAATATACATCCCTGGACGTTTGCGTACTGCTTCCAAACCCTCCAGTACCTGAATCTGATCTGCATCGTAAGTGGTAGTCATGTATTTCTCCGAAAAAGCCTTAGAGCGTTATTGATTGATGCGTGATGAAAAATTACTCAGAAATTCTAACACAAAAGGTCTGTAGACCGCCTTAAAGCTTTCTAAATTGATTTTTAATACTGGGGTTGTACCCTGTCTTTTTACACTAGTTTTTTACTTTGTTTATTGACAACTGATTAAAACTGGTGATTTTAGCAGTTAAACGTCGCTGCTTGGTAAACATTCACGGATAAACCCTCGCTGGCACTTTGCCCCTTCTTGGTAAACTTAAAGTCAAGCATAGTCAATAAACAATCTATCAAAAAAATCATTATGCCTCCTGCTAATCAAGCCCAGGATGTCCAAGTATTTCCCGTAGCCGCCAATACTCGGGTGCTGCGATCGCGTACTTGGGATCGGCTCAAGTTTGAAATTGAATACGCCCTGCAAAAAGGCACTACTGCTAATTCTTATTTAATTGAAGCAGATCGGGTGGCTTTATTTGATCCTCCTGGGGAATCTTTTACCCAGATCTTTCTGGATGCCCTCCAGGCTCGGATTGACCCTAAACAGATCGATTACGTCATGTTGGGGCATATTAATCCTAATCGCGCTGGTACTCTTAAGGCTTTGCTGGCGATTGCACCCCAGATAACTATTGTTTGTTCTAATCCAGGGGCGATATCCCTCGGCAAAATTTTCCCTGATACAGCATTAAAGCTGCAAATTATTAAGGGGGAAGAAACTCTTGATCTGGGTCAGGGTCATGTTTTAGAGTTTGTTCCCACCCCTAACCCCCGTTATCCTGATCATCTCTGTACTTATGATCCGCAAACGGCAGTGCTATATACCGATAAAATCTTTGGTTGCCATGTGTGTGGCGATCGCGTTTTTGACGAAGGTTGGACGGTAGACAGTGAAGATCGACGCTATTATTTTGATTGTCTGATGGCTCCTCACCCGCGGCAAATCATGGCGAATCTGGATAAACTGACGGCTAAACCTGCTCGTATTTACGGGACAGCCCATGGCTCTTTGGTTAAATATAGTCTCGTGGAGCTAACTGCCGACTATCGCACCTGGATACAACAGCAGAATACTCTGGAATCAAGGGTAGCTCTAATTTATGCTTCGGCATATGGTAACACCGCCACCATTGCCCAGGCGATCGCCAGGGGGATCACCAAAGCAGGAGTAGCGGTGGATTCGATTAATGCGGAATCTGCTAAGCCAGAGGAAATTAAAACCGCAATTGAGCAATCATCGGGCTTTATTATGGGTTCCCCCACCCTGGGAGGACATGCCCCAACCCAAATTCAGACGGCATTAGGGATAGTCTTAGGTAATGCAGCGAAAACTCAGTTAGCTGGGGTATTTGGTTCTTTTGGCTGGAGTGGAGAAGCAGTAGACTTATTGGAAGATAAGTTCCGTAATGCAGGTTATAAATTTGGGTTTGAACCAATCCGCGTTAAGTTTACCCCCACCGATGCTGTCCTCAAAACCTGTGAAGAAGCAGGGACAGACTTTGCTCAAGCCATCAAAAAAGTGCAACGCGATCGCCAAAAAGTCCGACAGGTTCAAGGAATCGATTCCGATGTAGACCGCACCGCAAAAGCTGTGGGCAGACTGGTAGGATCAATGTGTATTGTCACCACCAAAAAAGCGGACGGGCGCGGTGACGCGACGTTAGGAGCTAATCCTTTAGGACTTG
>JBJOPG010000087.1:0-27449 GCA_046050865.1 Cyanobacteriota bacterium | reverse complement strand
TAATTCATAAATTTTTTCTCGATTAAGATATTCGTCTTTGATTCCTAATTCAAAGGTAGGGAAGGGGTAGTCTTCCTTTGGTACTGAGATAATTGAAATATTTACCTCATCTCCTTCTTTCAGGTTTTCGGGTATGTCTTCTAACAAGATAATATTTTTTCCTTTGATATACCCTTTCATGATCGAAATTAATTATTAAAGCAAAGATTATTTGGTAAAGCTCCATATTAAATTAATTTTAATTGTCTTGGAGTATTTCTGCTTTTAGTTTTTAAATCTCTTTCAGCGATCTAGGGGCTAATTGTTAATTGCCAACTTGATTGGGATGGAAATAATTATAGATTTCCTGTGCCAAACCAGGGCCAATTCCCGGAGCTTCGGTGAGCTTGGCTACCGTTGCCTCTCGAATATAATCAATAGAGTGAAAATGAGCTAGAAGCTGTTTTTGACGCTGGAAACCCAAGCCAGAAATTTCTGCTAAACGCGATCGCCTACTGCTTTTGAGTCGTTGTTGGCGATGAAAGCTAACAGCAAAGCGGTGGGATTCGTCGCGGACTCTTCTTAGGAGTTGGACTCCTGGCTGTTCCGCTTCTGTTTTTAGGGGTTGAGACTCCCCTGGTAAGAAAATTTCTTCTCGTTTCTTGGCTAAACTGACCACCTTGACCACCTCTAATAGATCTAGGTCTTGTAAAATCTTGACCACAGCAGATAGCTGACCTTTCCCCCCATCAATCATTAGTAGATCGGGAAAGTCTGGCTGTTTGTCTAGCTTAAGCTTAAATTCCGACCAAGGAATATTTTGTTCGGCGGCACTGCGCTGATACTTGCGAAAACGACGACCAATTACTTCTGCCATGCTCGCAAAGTCATCGGAATGTCCAATTTTGACATCAGGATTTTTAATTTTGTAATGGCGGTAATGTTGTTTAGCGGGGATGCCATCGACAAATACCACCTGAGAAGCTACGGCATTTGACCCCTGAATGTGAGAAATATCATACCCTTCAATTCGTTTGGGTAGTTCCGCTAGATCGAGAATAGTCGCTAAATCTTGTAACGCCTGGTTATTGCGATCGCTCACTCGCTGAGTCCGCTCCAGTTCATAATTGGCATTACGTTCCACCATTTCAATCAGTTCTGCTTTGCCCTGTCTTTGGGGAGTAATTAAACTAACTTTCCGTGTTTTTTTTGTACTTAACCAGTCTCCCAGAATCTCAGGTTCTGGTAGTTCGTGCTGAACTAGGATTTCCGTAGGAATTTCTACTGCTTCGACGGTCACATAATGTTCTTCTAGTACCCGCTGTAAAATTTCTCCTGGCGTACCAGAGCGAGCATCGGCAAAAAAGCCCAAACGCCCTACTAGTTTCCCAGCCCGAATTTGAAATAATTGAATACAGCAATGTTTGTCATCTGCCGCCAAGGCGATCGCATCACGGGAAACGGTATCATCGGGCAAAGCAACTTTTTGCTCAGCATTGAGACTAGATAAAGCTTTGATTTGATCACGATATTGTGCCGCTTTTTCAAAGTCTAGCCGTTCTCCCGCCTTCTCCATCTTGCCCTGGAGAGTCACCACCAGTTCATCACTTCTACCCTGAAAGACCATGGCAACTTTCTGCACGATCTGATGGTAATCTTCGGGGGTAATCATCGACTGACAAACCCCAGGGCATCTACCCAGATCGTAATTGAGACAGGGCCGGTCTTTAAACAGAGGTTTGCGTCTTTGTCTCAGGGGAAAAACTCGTTTAATAATGTGGAGCGTGTAGCGCAAGAGACGAGTATCAACGTAGGGACCATAATAGCGATCGCGTTGCTGAGTTGCTCGACGTTTCCGAGTAATAAAGATCCGAGGATAATCTTCTGACCAGGTAATACAGACGTAGGGATATTTTTTATCATCCTTGAGCAACACGTTGTAATGGGGCTGGTGCTGCTTAATTAAATTGGCTTCCAACGCCAAAGCTTCCGCCTCTGTATCCGTGACAATAAATTCAATCTCCGCCACCTGACTCACCATCAGGGCAATGCGATCGCTTAATTTTTGAGTTTGACTAAAATAAGAACGCACCCGCGAGCGTAATTTCTTGGATTTACCAATATATAAAATATCGCCGCTACCACTCCGCATAAAATAGACTCCTGGCTCAGGGGGAATCTCTTGAAGACGGGCCGCCAAAAGTTCGGGTTGCTTTAACAAAGACTTGGTTTGGGTCGATACACTCATATAGCAGTCCTATTTGATTCATGAAAGGACATTGATTAGTTTTTAGGTAGTGGGTAGTGGGTAGTAGAAATTTCTCATCTCATTTGGGATTGCTATCGGTTTTCACTATTCCCTAGGATGATGACACTATGAATTTGCTGTTCAGAGAAAAGGGTAATCTGTGTAGCCGATCTCTGCGTCTTCAGTATTGCCTCGCCCGTAAAAAGTCGCGGGATTAGGTTCATTTAATCTAGCATTAACCCTAAATCTTTGGACTAGATCGGGATTAGCCAAATATGGTCTGCCATAAGAAACTAACTGAGCTTCCCCAGAGGCGATCGCTTTCATGCCAGTTTCTTGGTTATAACCGCCATTAGTAATGATATTTCCGTTATACAGAGAACGAAAAGTAGGTAAAACAGGGTTAATGACAGCACGAGTATTTAAATCACCTTCATTGGCTTCCATCAGATGGATATAAGCCAAATTAACCGAGTTTAACGCTTTGATTACATAGCCAAAAGTAGCTTCAGGATCACTGTCAAACATCCCATAAAAAGTATTACTGGGAGATAGCTTAATGCCAACACAACTACTGTCCCAAACTTGAATTACTGCTGCTACTACTTCTAATAAAAAACGAGCGCGATTTTCCCTGGAGCCACCATACTGATCCTGACGTTGATTGGAACCGTCTTGTAAAAATTGATCGATTAAATAGCCAAAGGCGCCATGTAGTTCTACGCCATCAAAGCCAGCTTGTTTAGCATTCAAGGCAGCTTGACGAAATTGGGCAATAATTTCTGGAATTTCTTCAGTTTCTAATGCTCTAGGAGTTTCTAGATTTACCTTCCCTACGGGAGTATGGAGTTGACCGATGGCGGCGATCGCACTGGGAGCGACTGGGTTTTCTCCCCCTAGTAAAGCGGAATGGCTCACCCTGCCACTATGCCAAATCTGCAAAAATATCTTGCCCCCTGCGGCATGAACTGCTTCGGTGACTCCCTTCCACCCGGCTACTTGCTCATCATTATAGATCCCAGGCACATTCATATATCCTTGACTCAAAGGAGAGATCATGGTGCATTCCGTAATAATTAAACCAGAGGTAGCCCGTTGAGCATAGTATTTTGCCATTAGCTCCGTCGGAATTGTGCCATCAGCCCGCAAACGAGTCATGGGAGCCATAACAATCCGATTAGCTAAAGTATTAGAGCCTAAGGTAAACGATTCAAAAAGATTAGAGTTCATAGCTTGATTTAATTTGCTTTAATTTATTTGTGCTTGAGTATCAGAATAGGAAACGGAAATTTTGATGGAGCCTTCATTTAGTAGCCAAGGATGAATTTGGTATTCTCGCACTTGATTTTGATGTAACGGATCATTGTCTGCTATTTCTTTTGCCTCGGTAACAGAATCAGCGCGGACAATAATCATGCCATTTCCCGTAAAATATTCTCCATCTTCGCTAAATAAAGGCCCTGCACCAAATAAAATTCCTTTTGTCTCCAAAGAATGTAGATAGTCTAGATGTGTGGGCAAAAATTGGTTGACAGAGTCTAGATCTTTAATTGCTGTGGAGGTAATTATGTATAAAAGCTTTGCCAGAGAGGTTTTCTGAGATTTTTCAATGATTACTGAAGCAGGAACTTGTTCCATGTTTAAATCAACTAATGAGTGTAAGCCTTACTGATATGATTAAATCAATCTAGGTCATCAATCAAGAGGGTACTCAAAAGTTAGATACTTACCAAATGGTGCGCAAATTAATTCGTAATCGTCCAGAGCCAGAGGTCTTCACTCTTAATTGCCCCACTCAAAGAGTTTTAGACATCATTGGTAATAAATGGAGTGTCATTATAATTTATTGTCTGGCTTATCAAACCAGACGCTTTAAGCAACTGGAGCGGAAAATAGAAGGTATTTCACAAAAAGTTTTAACCCAAACTCTGCGCAAATTAGAGCAGAATGGCTTGGTAGATCGAACAGTATATTCAACAGTTCCCCCTCAGGTTGAATACTCTCTTACCTCTCTAGGAGAAACTTTAATCGAGCCTCTCGCTTTGTTAGCTGAGTGGAGCGAACAAAATATTGCTGAAATGGCTAAATATCAAGATTCTTAAGCTGTAGTAATCAATCCTCTCAATTTCTTATATGAAATACAAATAAGAAGGATACAGATAGATAGTCCCCAAGTCCCCAAGTCCCCGACGCGAAGCTAGTCCTTTAGGGCAAGTCCCCAAGTCCCCAAATCTTCCTTTTGTAGCCAAACATTTAGGTATTTCATATTTTATGTCTATTGCCCCAGATCAATATCTATCCCCCGATGAATCAGCCGATATCGATGCGGCATTACTTTCTTCCAGCGAGAAGTTTCTCGCCCGCCTGACGATTTCTTCCCAAAGATTATTACAGGCGATCGCCCAAGATTACCAGAGCGAAATTGCGGAATTGACCCACACCCAAATTATTCAGTGGTTTGAGCGAGACAGCCAAGCTAAAAGAGAACAGGGAAATGATGCTGGAAATCTGCAATGGTAGTCTGCCAGAAGATCAAGAACTGGTTAAACCGCGAAGCGGTTAGCTATAAGCTAAGGCGTGTTGTCTTTGGGATTAAAGCTTAGAGCTTAGAGCTTAAAGCTTAGAGCTTTTATTAAACAAGTCATAACCCTCTAGCTTTACAATAGGATTTGGATGACATAAATAAATTTTTATAGAGCAATACCGCCCTTGTTATGCAAACTCTGGATAATCTAGACTTGACTAATCCCACCGCTTTTGATACCACTATCCATCGACGGAAAACGCGAGGGGTAAAAGTTGGTAACATTACTATTGGCGGTGGTAACCCAGTAGTAGTGCAGTCGATGATTAACGAGGATACTCTCGATATCGATGGCTCTGTTGCCGCAATTCGTCGTCTCCATGAAATTGGCTGTGAAATCGTGCGAGTGACCGTCCCCAGTATGGCTCATGCTAAAGCCCTAGGAGATATTAAGCAAAAATTAGCTGCCACTTATCAGCCCGTTCCTTTGGTGGCGGATGTCCACCACAACGGTATGAAAATCGCTCTGGAAGTAGCTAAACACGTTGATAAGGTGCGGATTAACCCAGGTTTATATGTCTTTGAAAAACCCAAAAGCGATCGCACGGAATATACACCTACGGAATTTCAAGAAATTGGTCACAAAATTCGTGAAACCCTAGAACCCTTGGTAATTTCTCTGCGTGACCAGGGCAAAGCGATGCGGATTGGGGTAAATCATGGTTCCCTCTCGGAAAGAATGCTCTTTACCTACGGTGATACTCCCGAGGGGATGGTGGAGTCGGCATTAGAGTTTATTAAAATCTGTGAATCTTTAGAGTTCTACAATATTATCCTCTCCCTCAAAGCTTCCCGCGTTCCGGTAATGTTGGCAGCCTACCGCCTGATGGTACAGCGCATGAATGAGTTGGGCATGGAATATCCCTTACACTTGGGAGTAACGGAAGCAGGAGACGGTGAGTATGGCAGAATTAAATCGACGGCAGGAATTGGTACTCTCTTGGCTCAAGGTATCGGTGATACTATTCGAGTTTCCCTAACAGAAGCTCCAGAGAAGGAAATTCCTGTTTGCTATAGCATTCTTCAAGCTTTAGGACTCCGTAAGACGATGGTGGAATATGTGGCATGTCCTTCCTGTGGTCGCACCCTCTTTAACCTAGAAGAAGTACTACATAAGGTGCGGGAGGCAACCAAGCATTTAACAGGCTTGGATATTGCTGTGATGGGCTGTATTGTTAATGGCCCTGGAGAAATGGCAGATGCCGACTATGGTTATGTGGGTAAGCAACCTGGATATATTTCTCTCTATCGTGGTCGAGACGAAATTAAAAAAGTGCCTGAAGAGCAAGGGGTGGCGGAATTGATTAATTTGATCAAGTCTGACGATCGCTGGGTAGAACCAGAGCAAGTTTAGATCTCGCCATACATTAATTTGAAATACTTGAAATCTATCAACATGAGCGCGGAGGGATTCGAACCCCCGACCTATAGAACCGGAATCTATTGCTCTATCCCCTGAGCCACGCGCCCTTTAGCAGCCGTAACAAGATGATTTTGATCATCTGAGTTGTTTTAATCTGCTTTCCCAATCACATTTCATCATACAGTAAGTAAAACACAACTCCCCCTATCTTAATAATTAATCAAACTCTTCCATAGCGGGCGATCGCAATATCGGTAGGATTTTTTTGGTTGTATAACCAAGCCCACATCTGATCCCCCAAGGAAAAATGCCACCATTCATGAGGATGTCTGATAAAACCAGAATTAGCCATGATCCGACCGAGTAACTGACGATTAAATTGGTACTGTTGACTCTCTCCGTCTTGATCACTGACATAATAATCTGGGTGCGATCGCTCCGATAGCTCGTCAAATTCACCTCCCATATCCAGAACCTCCCCCAAATCGTTGATAATGGTTACGTCCACCGCTGCTCCCGTACTATGGGGCGGAGGCATGGTACGGTCTAAGCTGGGGGCTGCCCACAGTTGATAGACTTTCCCCCATAGATCTTGTCGTTGTTGAGCCGATAGTTGATGTTCCCGAAGATCAAGCTTCTTAACTAGAGAGTTGAAGGTATAATTAACCATATACTGCTGTACCCCCACTGGACGATAAGCATCATAGACCTTAATTTTCCAACCAGGATAGCGTTTTTCTAACAAGAATTGTGCTTCTAGTAATGCCTGGACGACCCCTTGGCGCAAATAGTAGGGAGATTTATTCCCATATTCTGCTCCTAGCTTGATATAAGGATGGGGTATTTCCAAGGACAAACTATTTGTTGGAATCGCAATCAACCGCTCGCCACAGTCTTTAATCGGGATCTGATGATAGGGTTTCACTGTTTTCAAGTTGATTAAAATTAAAAGATTTTAGCTCTAGCAATTACTCTTTGAGTCTTCATTCAAATTCTGACTCATGGCTACCTAGATCGGCTACCCCAACTTTATAGCCGAATAACATTGATTTCGTAAATAATTCTATATATAGCGTTATTGATTAAAAAATCTGCCTAAAATAATCTATATATAGTGGTATGATCCTAATTCTTCCAGAACAAAGAATCAGTAGTAATGAATTATCTCCGAGAATGGCAGGCAAGCGGTGTAGACGAAGAGTTGACCAATTTAAATGTAGTAGCACTTCAAGGCAATTCACCTACAGACTATCTGCTCTATTCTGATGATATACCCAGAAGAAATGACGGCAGGATTAGTGAAGGATTTCTTCAGCGTTACGCTCACACCGATGCTGGGGGCTGGTGGTGCTCGGGGATTGATATTTTAAATGGAGATGAAGATATTTGGGGTTGTTTTAAACCAGATCAACCCCTGAATCGGGATGACCGGGTAATTAAATATGAGCATCCCCCCAAAACTGCCACAGGGCTATTTGCACTGAAAGTCCCGCTGAATATTTGGCGACAGATTGCCCATCGTGCTGGTCTGAAACTTGATGCCGCAGCCATTAATGAACAGAGTGCCGACTTGGGATTTTGGCAGTGGTTAATCGACCATCCTGAAGTTCCTCTCTGTGTTACCGAAGGAGCAAAAAAAGCGGGGGCTTTGTTATCCACTGGCTATGGTGCTGTTGCCTTACCAGGAATTCATAATGGTTATCGTACCCCCAAGGATGACCAGGGCAAACGAATTGGTCAATCTCATTTAATCCCTCAGTTGGCAAAATTGGCGACAGGGGGAAGAGAAATATATATAGTCTTTGACCAAGATGTTAAGCCGAAGACGGTTCAAGCAGTAAACGGGGCAATTAAGAAAACCGGCTATCTGTTGGAAAAAGCAGGCTGTCGAGTGAAGGTTGTGACCTGGGATAGTACCTTGGGTAAGGGAGTGGATGATCTAATTGCCAGTCAGGGTCAAGAATGTTTTGTTCAGGCTTATCAGGATGCTTTGGACTTATCAAGTTGGAAAGCTAAGTCTTGGACAGAATTAACTTATCCTGCGGCAGTTCAGCTTGAGAGTCGCTATCTCCCAGCCTTAGATATTCCCCCCCAAACCAAACTAATTGCCATCAAATCCCCTAAGGGAACGGGAAAAACCCAGTCTCTGGTGCAAGTTGTCGAGCAAGCGATCGCCAAACAACAAAAAGTCTTGGTCATCGGACATCGGGTACAGTTAGTCAAGGAGTTGTGTCAGCGTTTCGGCATCAACTATATTACCCAAATGAGCGATCACCCTGAGCGTTCAGCCTTTGGTTACGGGCTTTGTATCGATTCTCTCCATGGCTTATCCCAGGCGCAATTTGACCCTCACGAGTGGCAGAATAGTCTGGTCATTATTGACGAGGTAGAACAAGTACTGTGGCATGCTCTCAATTCTAGTACCTGTAAGGATCGGCGGGTAGAGATTCTTAAATGCTTTAAAACTCTGATGCAAAATGTTTTGGGTAATCAAGGACAACTATATATTGCTGATGCAGATCTCAGTGATATTGCCTTGGATTATCTGATCTCCCTCTCAGGACTGGGGTTAAAACCTTATGTAGTGCGGAATACTTGGCAAGGCGATCGCTCTCAAACATGGCAAGTCTATAACTACCAGGGAAAAACGCCGAAAAAATTAGTTAACAATTTAGAAGCCTATATTAAGCAAGGGGGCAAACCTTTTGTTTGTTTATCAGCTCAAAAGCTAACTAGTAAATGGGGAACCCAAACCCTCGAAGCCTATCTCCAGCAACAATTTCCTGAGAGCAAAATTCTCCGCATTGATTCCCAGACCCTGGCAGATCATCAGCACCCAGCCTATAACTGCATCTCCAATCTAGAGCAGGTGCTCAGTCAATATGATATTGTCCTGGCTAGCCCCTCCATTGAAACAGGGATTTCCATTGAACTAAAACACTTTACTTCCGTCTGGGCGATCGCTCAGGGAATCCAGGGGGTCAACGCGGTGCGGCAAACTCTCGCGCGGATTCGTCACAATGTTCCTCGACATCTATGGTGCGCCAACTATAGCTATAACAAAATTGGTAATGGTTCCACTTCCATCCCCGCTTTACTCAGTTCCAATCAACGATTTACCCAGTTAAACATTCGTTTATTACAGCAGTCGGACTTTGCCTATCTCGATGATCTAGACACAGATTTTCAAGCGGAATCTCTGCTATGTTGGGCAAAAATGGCGGTGAGATACAATGGGGGTGCGGTTAGCTATCGCAACTCGGTTTTAGCGGGATTAAAAGCGGAAGGTCATCAAATTATTGACGCTGCTCAATATCAACCGGTCGTACCGCAACCATCCACCACAGACAATTCCCTGGTGGCAGCCATCACGGAGATTAGTAGTCAAAACTATCTGGCAGAATGTGCGGCGATCGCCAGTTCTGCTAGTTTAGAAGAACCTCAGTACCGGTACCTCAAAAAACAACTGATCAAATCATTAGGCGATCGCCGTCAACTACGCAAATATGAACTCCAGCAACGCTATCATCTGCCCATAACTCCAGAATTAGTATCTTTAGATGACGAAGGTTGGTATCAAAAAATTAGACTCCACTATTTTCTGACAGTTGGTCGTCCTTACCTGGCCGACCGTGACACCAAAGCTGCCCGTAAACTCATGGAACAAGGAGATGGCAGCTTATTCCTCCCCGACTTCAATCGTTCTCAATTAGGGGCAATTATCGGTTCCCTAGAAATTTTAGGCATTTCCACCTTGCTACAACAGCCCACTAGAGAATTACGCAACACCGATGACGATTTACAATCTTTAGCAGCGATCGCCTTAAGTAATCGTCAGGAGATCAAGACAATGCTCAATCTTAATCTGGCAAAAAACTATAGTCCCATAACCATTATCAGCCGTCTTTTGGGCAAAATCGGTTGCAAGATCAAATGTCTGCGTTACGAAAGTCAGAACCAAACAAGAGTTAGAGTCTATCAAATACTTTCCGCAGAAGATCAACGAGAACAGGTCTTTAACCAATGGCTTCAAATTGATCAACAGCGCCCAGGCAATTCTCTCTTTTGGTCAGGAGATCCCCCAGCAAACTATAAGCCAGACTATCAAAACAAAATCCCTAACCGGGCTGTGGATGATAGTTATCTCCAGTTAAGTTTGGATGTCTAGAAGCTCTAAGATGAAATCTACAAATGTTTGCTACAAATTGAGGACTTGGGGACTTGGGGACTTGGGGACTTGGGGACTTGGGGACTTGGGGACTTGGGGACTTGGGGACTTGGGGAGCCAATTCTCATCTCCCTATCTCCCTATCTCCCTATCTCCCTATAAATTATTCTCTTTCATCACTAAATTATTCCGATGCACTACCGTATCAACACTGTCATAGCCTAAAATCGTGGCAATCTCTGTGGAGTGGCGTCCTTTGATCTGTTCAATTTCGCTGTTGTTGTAGTTAACCAAACCGCGACCTAGTTCTACTCCTGACTGGTCGCATAGCTGCACCGCATCGGAGATGGTAAATTCGCCTTCCACTGCCACAATCCCCGCTGGGAGTAAAGATTTTCCCTGGCTGGTGATGGCTTTGACGGCACCGCTATCTAAATAGAGTTTTCCCATCGGAATTAAGCCGTAGCTAATCCATCGTTTACGGGCATTGTCTGTTTGGGGCTGGGGTTCAAACTGCGTCCCCAAATCTTTTCCTTGTAAAATTTCGAGAATATTTTGGGGTCGTTTCCCCTGAGTAATAACAGTTCTAACCCCTGTACTGGTAGCAATTCTGGCGGCGGCTAGCTTGGTCGCCATTCCTCCTGTACCCCACTGGGAACCACTGGAACCTGCCGCTACTTGTAGTTGATTAAATTCATTGCTGCTCACAAGTTTAATGGGTTGGGCATCGGGCACGGTTTTAGGGTCGGCAGAATACATGCGGTCTACATCGGTTAAGAGAAATAACCAATCCGCCTGCACCAAGCTCGCTACTAATGCCGAGAGGGTATCATTATCGCCAAATTTTAGTTCATCCACAGCCACGGTATCATTTTCGTTGACGATGGGAATTACCCCTAAGTCTAGTAATTCGCGAAAAGTGTTAGCCACATTGACGTAGGTATTGCGTTCAATTAATTCTCGTCGAGTTAACAAGACCTGGGCGATCGCCTGTTGTAAATTACTAAACAGATCATCATAAATCCGCATCAAACGCCCCTGTCCTACTGCTGCCACCGCTTGTTTCAAAGCCATTCTCCGAGGTCTTTCCCCTAAATTGAGTCTGGCGCAGCCAATTCCCACCGCCCCAGAAGAAACCAAAACCACCCGATGTCCCTGGGAGCGTAAATAACTTAAAGTTTCCACCAAAGAAGCGATGGTGGCGATCGCAATTTGCCCTGTAGGCTGAGTCAAACTAGACGTGCCAATTTTAACGACGATGGTTTGGGACTGGTTGCTCATTAATTACAGCGGTTTTTAATTAGATAGATTGCGTTTTTGATTAACTAGTTTTTAGCTCTTAGCTCTTAGCTCTTAGCTCTTAGCTTTTAGCTTTTAGCTCTTGATTTATAGGTTCTACTCAACGGCAAAACGCTGTAAATTATTGTCTACTCTCTAAAAAATCAAGAAAATCCAAGTTGATTATGATTAATTAGCATTAATTTCATTGCCAGTTTACATCTGCAAGATCATTGATGGTTTATGCTACGAGTATCGGGAAAAAAATCTAACCATAATTAAAATCCGGGCAAACGTCTTTCGTCTTAGGAACTAATTTGATGTTGCTGAATCGGGACATGAAAAGTCAAGTTATTATTTTGGCTACATTCTTAAAAAGCTAAGAGCTAAAAGCTACGAACATTTTTCTTATCGGTTTTATAGCTTAAATCAACAGCGTCCTAGTTTTTCAAGAAAATTATTAATTATTGAGAGTAGCGATCGCGTGACTTATATTAAACCAGAAATGACATCGAATCAATCTTCTTTGGTTAAAGTAGTTAAAGTGGTTAAAGTAATACTGCAAGAGGGACTGGAAGCAGCAAATAAGCAAGATTGGCTGGAAGTTAGTAATCAACTTAAGCAGCTACCTCAAAAGAAATCTCAGGGTAGATCTCAGGGTAAATCTGACCATAACCAGGAAGAGTTTTTACTCCCTCCAGAAGATTGGCAGATCGCTTTCAACATTGCCTTGAAAATGTTAGTGGAGGGGGATTTTGCCCATAAGTGGGAAATCGCTAAGATTTTTCCCCTTCTGGGTCAGGAAATAGTTACTCCTCTCAATGCTTTAGCTCTAGATGAAACCATAGAAATAGAAGTACGTTGGTTTATCTGTCAAATTCTGGGAAATTTTGCCCAACAGTCTGTTGTTTTTACTCTGGTACAATTGCTCCAGCAATCTCAGGAAAGTGAACTAATTATTATTGCGAGTAAAACCCTCAGTAAAATTGGCGATCGCGCTATTGATGCCTTGGTAGATCTGCTAACTCATCCCGAATATTGTCTTCTAGCAGTTAATTCTCTATCCTATATTCGCTCTGCCGCTACCATTCCTCCCCTCTTGACGATCTCCGCCGATAAAAATGCAGAACTGCGGGCGATTGCGATTAATGCCTTAGGCAGCTTTCATGATCCTCGTATACCACCGGTCTTGATTACCGCCTTAAAAGATCAAGCCAGTACCGTCAGAAAAGAAGCGGCGATCGCTTTGGGTTTTCGCCCTGATCTCTGTCAAGAACTAAACTTAGTCAAGCATCTGGAACCCCTACTCTATGATCTAAACCTGGAGGTTTGTAGCCAAGCAGCAATTTCTTTGGGTAGAATGCAGCAGCCCACTGCTACTAAGGCGCTCTTTGAAGTCTTGCAAGCTGATACCACGCCCACCAGCCTCAAGTCAGATTCAGTCAAAGCTTTGGCTTGGAGTAATCTCAGTTCAGGCATCACTTACCTAGAGCAAGCCCTAACTAATGCCAGCGAATTGATTATCCAGGAAATTCTCGTTGTTCTCGGTCGAACAAGCATACCAAAACTGCAAGAGCAATCTGTTCAAGTGTTAATCAACTTCTGGCAACAGCAGCCATCACCACCGCCATTGTTATCCCCCGCTATTCGACAAGCCCTCGCTACTTCTTTAGGCGCATTAGGCGATCGCTCTGCCCAACCAGTTTTAGAACAACTTGCCACAGATAGCGATCGCAAAGTTCAACTCCATGCGCTAGCGACATTAAAAAAGCTAAAAGCTAAAAGCTAAAAGCTAAAAGCTACGAAATAACTAATTAGAAACGTAGTCTATTCAAATAAAAACGGCTGTAATTAAAAATCACTTGCTTCTACTTTGACGGTAAACTCTTCTTCCACAGATTCACCAAGTAAATTTGTCGCTTCCAGAGTTATGGTGGCGGTACCACTGCGATGGGGGGCGTAGTCTAGGACTAATTCGCCGTTAGTGATCGTAGCATCAAGCAATTTCTCATTAGAGTTATGGGTGACAGCAAAAGTCAACTCATCTGCCGCAACTAAAGATACCTGCTCCAGAAATACCAAATCATCGATAGTTATTGGCTCGGAAGTATCTGTAATCGGTACAGTCTCAAACGCACCCCCACCATTTATAATTTCCAGGTTGGCGATCGCTTCCAGAGGTTGTAAATCGGCTTCACTTAAAACTTGACCAAAAACAGTAAAACCCTCATTTTGCTGATCTAGGTTTTCAGAATTATCCTCTAGGTTAAAAAACCATTGATTAGTCCCACTGTTAGGATCATCTCCCAATTTTGCTACGGCGATCGTTCCTTGAAGATTGGATCTTTCCGTACTAAATTCATTAACCACAGGTTCATCAGCAGGCAATTCCAATATCTGTCCCTGGTCAACAGCGAAGCCTCCCCCTTGAACAATAAAGCCAGGAACAGAACGGTGAATAATACTATGGTCATAGTCCCCATCCTCTACATAGTTGAGAAAGTTCTTCACCGTAGCTTCGGCACCGACCCCTTCTTGATCAAATAACAAGACATTGGTAACTCCACCCCCAGCACTATCAGCAAATTCAAACCGTGCTATTTGTCCTGTGGTAGAAGGATCATCAAAGGTTGAAGCTAAATCAATCAGCAATTTTTTGAGTAACTAAAGGAGTAGTCATAAAGATTAAAATAGAACCAATCAATATATCGCTACCAATTTAAACTAGGTAAGGATAAGTGACGAGTAGTCTGTCAAATATTAATTGATGGGTTAGGTAGTAGGTAGTGGGTAGTGGGTAGTAGGTAGTGGGTAGTAGGTAGTGGGTAAAACGAAAAGTATGAAATCTGAAACCCCATCACCATGCTTATTTAACACTCTTCCAACGTTCCAAGGGAATACAGTCCAGATCTAAAGTATCTAGGGTACGAGCTACCACAAAATCCACCAGATCTTCAATAGTTTGAGGATGATGATACCAGGCAGGAATTGCTGGCACGATTTTCACCCCCGCTTCAGCAAGGGTGGTTAAGTTTCGTAGATGAATGAGACTAAAGGGAGTTTCTCTGGGAACAACCACTAGCGGTTTCCCTTCCTTAAGCTGAACGTCTGCTGCTCTTTCTAAGAGGTCAGAGCTTAAACCTGCTGCTATCTTAGCCACCGTACTCATGCTACAGGGAATAACTATCATGCCTAAAGTACGAAAAGAGCCACTGGCAATGTTATCCCCCACATCTCCCCAACGATGACAATTTAAGATTCCCCCTGTCTGAACTCCAGCTTTTGTGCGCCAAAAAAGTTCTTGTTGTTCGGGTTCGGCGGGCATTTTAATATTTTCTTCCTCTTGCCAAACCATATAGGTTGCCCGAGAAGCTACCAGTTCAATGGTGTAACCAGCAGCTAAGAGGTATTTCAGAGCACGGACAGCATAGATTAGCCCTGAAGCGCCGCTAACGCCAACAATTAAGGGTTTGGTCATGTAATATTGATCAGAATTAATGAAATGAAATGCAAATTTAAGTTTAGCCCTTCAAATGTAAGTTTTTAAAGTGAAGGCTTTAAATTAGACCTTCAAATTCTAGTTCCTCGATCATCTGTAAACCACGAGGATCGCCGACTTTGAGGATAGCACTTCTGGAGTCATCTTTCACCCCATAATCATCATCTTCCACTAAAGATTCAATCAAAGCATCGATCGCCGTAGCGTAAACGACATTAGAAGGTAGTTCGCGACATAGCTGTCCGATCGCCCAAGCACAGTTGCTGCGAACGGCGGCAGTCCGGTCTCTGCGCAAACCTTGAATTAGAGGAGGCATAGCGGCAATAATATCTTCGTAGTTGGCAGGGGCGATCTGAGCTAAACCACTGGCTGCCCAAAGTCTGACAGCGGAGATATCGGTCTTGAGGGCGTGGAGCAGCGGTTGCAAAGCCCGCCGATCCTTGCTATTACCCAATGCCCAGATGATTCCTTTGCGGACATAACCATTGAAGTCTTGATCTAATAATTCAATTAAGGGTTGAACTGCATTGGCATTAGTGTTCCGTCCTAAAGCGTAGGCAGTACTAACCCTGATTAAAGGACAAACGTCATTCAAGAGATTAATCAGCAGAGGGATAGAACGAGAATCTTCTAGCTCACAAAATGCTCTGGCAGCCAGCATCCTTTCTGAAGGGACAGGAGATTGCAGCAGTTCTAACATCCGTTCTGGGTCTGGAGGGGGAATGTCACCGGCAGAATTTGCTACATCAATCTGATCTAGAGGACTAGTTGGTTCAGTTGCAATTAAACGTAGTTCATCATTTTTCATTATCACTTAAGGGTCGCTCTATAATTATCCGATTACTATCTGATCGCCAGCAAGCCGTTAAATTCTTATATTCTACTAGTCTTTTCATCCTTTCATAGTACTACAGCGGCTCTAGAATCAGTCAGACAGACAACGAAATCGCTTTAGAGTGGTTAGTACCCTAGATAGAAGTAAAGTGATGTTCCTCAGCTCCCTACATAATGTGATGATTTTTTTAACCACTCTGAGGTATGTTGATGGGGTACTTTCGTAAAGGGCTCCGCCCTAGCTATTAGCTAAAAGCTTTTTTTGGTAAACTACGCTTTTGATCATACAATCAGTTCAGAGTAACTTATGGATAGCAGTCTAATTCTGTTCAATTTATTAAATCCCCCAGTACTGTTTTTCTTCTTGGGGATGATTGCTGTTTTTACTAAATCCGATCTGGAAATTCCTAGTCCTTTACCCAAACTTTTTTCTTTATATCTTTTGATTTCCATTGGCTTTAAAGGCGGTCACGAGCTAGCTGAAAGTGGTATTGATTTAAATATTGCCATTACCTTATTAGCTTCAATCATCATGGCTTCGATCGTGCCAATTTATACCTTTTTTATCCTGAGGATTAAGCTAGATATCTATAATTCTGCGGCGATCGCTGCGACTTACGGTTCTATTAGTGCTGTCACTTTTATTACTGCTAGTTCTTTTTTAGAAAAACTAGATATTGCCTATGGAGGACATATGGTGGCGGCGCTAGCCTTAATGGAATCTCCCGCAATTGTAGTGGGCATTATCTTAGTTAAAATGTTTGTTCCTAAGACAAAATTAACTAACACCAATTCTGATGTTGAAGCAGACCAAGAACAGTCTGATTTTTCTTGGGGGGAAGTTTTAAGAGAAGCTTTTTTAAATGCTTCTGTTTTGCTGCTCATTGGTAGTTTAGTTATTGGCGTTTTAACCGGGGACGAAGGTTGGAAAAAATTAGAACCATTTACTCAAGGTATTTTCTATGGTGCGTTAACTTTCTTCTTATTAGATATGGGAATAGTTGCAGCTAAAAAAATTCAAGATTTAAAAAAAACTGGTTCATTTTTAATTGCCTTTTCGGTATTTATTCCCATGATTAATGCCTTGATCGGGATTGGGATTGCCAAAGTTTTGGGTTTTACGGTAGGTAATGCTTTATTGTTCGCTGTTTTGTGTGCTAGCGCCTCTTATATAGCTGTCCCTGCCGCCATGAGAATGACTGTACCAGAAGCAAACCCCAGTCTTTATGTTTCTATGGCATTGGCTCTTACCTTCCCTTTCAACATTGTTGTTGGAATACCTCTTTATCTAGAAATAATCAAACATTTATTTGTATAAGCAATGCAATCAGTTCACAAAGTTGAAATTATCGTTAGCAGTCTAAAACTTGATCGTGTCCTCAAAATTCTCGATAACATAGGCGTATCGGGCTATACGGTGATTGACAATACTATCGGCAAAGGCGATCGCGGTTTCACGGACACCGACCTTGATCGGGTTTTCAGTAATGCTTATATTCTCACGGTATGTACTGATGATCAGCAGCTAGATCGTTTAACTGAAGAAATCACCCCCGTCCTCAAAAAAGTTGGGGGAATCTGTTTAGTGACAGAAGCAACTTGGATTAGTCATTAGACAATACGTTTGGTATGAATTAGTTTCGTTTAAATGAACTAGTCCATAGCTTCTAGCAATATTAAACTAGACAGTTTTCTTCTTTCTTGACCTTTTTTCGATAATCGCCACTGTAACTAAGGCGATCGCCGTGAGGGGAATCACCCCCAGCACCATGATTTTGTTAAACAAAGGTAAGAGAGAATGATCTACAGAATCCAAGATTAGGTAAACGGTGTAGGCTACATAATAGAATAAGAATAAGACCGCTTCCCAGCGCTCGATTCGTTTGCCAGAGTAGAAAATAGGCAGACAGGCGAATGCCACTGCGATCATCACGGGCAGATCGAAACTAATCACACTCGGACTGACATTAATCCCATTGGGGGCAACCATTCCTGATATCCCTAACACAGCTAAGATATTGAAAATGTTGCTCCCTAAGACATTACCGACAGCAATCTCTGTTTCTCCACGGATACTAGCGATTACTGAAGTAAACAATTCGGGCAATGATGTCCCCACTGCCACAATGGTTAAGCCAACTATTAACTTACTTATCTGAAAATATTCGGCAATGGTGATCGCTGATGCTACCAACCAACGTGAACCGAGGACTAGTAAAACCAATCCGCCCACAATATAGACTGTGTTCTTGACCCAGGCTGTTGGGGTAATAGCTTCCCTTAAACCATATTCTTCGGTAAACTCGTCCTGCTCTACTCCTTGTTTGCTGCTTTGATAAATCAAAGAAAGAGTATATGTTACCCCACCAATAAACAAGATAATCGAATCTACTTTGCCGAGTTGACCATCTAAGGAAAACATCAACAACAGCAGGGATACACCGATCATAATCGGTACATCAGAGCGAATCATTTGCTTGGTAACAGCTAGCGGAGCGATTAAAGCCGACAACCCCAGGATCAGTAAAACATTACAGATATTACTCCCAACGACGTTCCCAATGGCGATATCAGCTCCATCAGCCGATAAGGCTGACATAACACTAACAGACATTTCGGGGGCACTAGTACCGTAGGCTACAACCGTTAAGCCAATAATCAGCGGGGGTATACGCAGCATTGCCGCTAGCCGAGAGGAACCTTTGACTAAGAACTCTGCCCCGATGACTAGCAACACTAATCCTGCTAGTAGTAATAAGAAGGTGATGGGACTCATAAAAATATATTTTTAGTGAAAAGTCTATTCTATGTAGTAATTTAAGCTCTGACTAATTTTAAATAATTCAAAACTAGGTAGACATAATTATTTAGCAAAAGAGTCCCCAGACGCAACTAGCAATTAATTCTTAACTCTTAACTTTGTGCTTGTGATTCAATTTCGACAATTTTTTCTTGAGTTGCCAGACGTTCTCTTTTTAAAGTTTCGAGGACGAATTCTGGGAGTTGTGCTGATTTAGCTAAAGCTAGGTCAAAATTGGCGATCGCCTCTTGGAGAATTTTGACACTATTTTTTTCTTTGCCGATCTTTCTTAAAATTTGCCCCTTCAGATAATAGTGTTCTGGGTTTTCGGGAGCGATTTTCAAAGTTTTATTGGCATATTTCAGTGCCTGATCATAGTCTTTGAGGTCGCGATAGGCTACGGCCAAGCCTCTTTCCACTAGATAGTTGGGGGCGGCATTAGCTTCAAAACGAGCGATCGCCTGTTCAGGACTAGAAAATGGTAAATTAACCGCTAACAATAGATCCATGTAACCTTTAATCAAGTTTAATTCAGGATCGTTAGGGTCGGCATCTTCCGCTTTGTCTAAATATTTAAATACTTGCTGTAGCTTATTAATCGCAGGTAAAGCACCATCTTGGTGGTAAATATAGGCTCCCGCCAAAAAGTGACCGACTCCTAAATAAAGATTGCCCCGAACAGGGTCAGTTTCACTAAGTACCTTAGCAGAGGAAAGAGTTTGATCAGCATAGAGTTTAATACTTTCCCAGTCTTTTTCGGTATAGGCTAAAGAAGCTAGCATCGCATGGGCTAGGGGTTCTTCAGACTCTTCTTTAACTGCCTTATTTAGTTTTTCCCTAACGGTTTTATAATCCCCTTCCAGAAAAATAGTTTGAAAGGCTTCTGCTGTGTATTCACCAATATCACGAGGTTCCTTGCTCCGAAAAGGATCTTTTGCCCAGGCAGAACTACTACTTAAATTGATTAGCGTGGCAACTGTTAATGGTACGACCAAAAACATTTGTCTGTATTTTTGTCTATATTTTCGATAGTGGTTTCTTGAGGCAACAAAATTAAGTTTAAGATTCATCTACGCTTAAGGTTAGGTATTAGTAAGCTTCTCGAATCAAGACGCAGTTCATAATAATCTAGTTCCTGGAAAAAATCAGCAAATGATGCTTAACTCAGATCTTGCATCATCACTAAAATTCCCTAATTTGAGCGCGTATAATCAAAAAAGCCAACCTGAGTTTGTGAGATTATGCTACGCCTGCAAAATTTGATTTATCATCCCCCCGCAACTGTCCAGCCGATTCTAAACGATATTAACCTGGAGCTACCAGCCCAGCAGCTAGGATTAATTGTCGGGGCAAGTGGCTCAGGCAAAACCACCATCTTAGAAATTCTGGCAGGATTAGCCGAACCCACCAAGGGGAAAATTTATTGGCGTACCAAGCAACTGACGGATCTCGAACTACAGCAGCTAGCGGGGTTAGTGTTTCAGTTTCCCGAACGACATTTTTGTGGCGGCACAGTATTAGAAGAATTGCGCCTAGGTCATCCCGAATTAGACCTAAAAAGAGTCAGAGATGCTTTAAGCGAGGTAGGATTAGAGCAGATATCTCTCCAGATATCACCCCATGAACTCAGCGGCGGACAACAGCGTCGTTTAGCCTTGGCTGTACAGCTAATTCGCCAGCCCAATATTTTAATGCTGGATGAGCCAACAGCAGGGTTGGATTGGTCAATGCGGATTCAGTTAGCCAAGTTGTTAGCCAAATTAAAGCAACATTGGACGCTACTGGTGGTAACCCATGATCCTGTAGAACTAATGGACATCGCTGATCGCTGTTGGACGATTAACCAGGGAGTTTTGCGACCGATGGAGCCAACGGCATTGAACCGATAATTTCTATTATGCTTATGAGTCAAATTGAAACCAACCTACTGCCCCCCATGAATCAGATTTGGGCACAAACTCTGAATTGGCAGCCCAACGATGCTCAAGAGCAACTATTTCAACAGGTTTATCAAGAAGTATTAGAGGGCAACCGCCTGCAAAATTTGACTCGCATCACTTCCCCAGAAGACTTCTGGGAAAAGCATCTCTGGGATTCTCTATCGGGGATAATCGGCTTGGAGGAGATTTTATCCCATAAATTGCAAATTATTGATGTGGGTACTGGAGCGGGATTTCCGGGGATTCCGCTGGCGATCGCTTTTCCCCATTGGCGTCTTACCTTACTTGACTCCACCCGCAAAAAAATCACCTTTGTTAATGAGCTGATCGCCAAACTTAAGCTTGATAATGCCACAGGGATTATCGCCAGGGCAGAAGAATTGGGTAGGATTTCTGGCGATCGCGCTAGCTATGATCTGGCATTGGTCAGAGCCGTAAGTAAACCCTCGGTCTGTGCGGAATATAGTTTACCCTTCGTCAAACGAGGAGGATTAGCCATTCTCTATCGCGGACATTGGAGTGAAGAAGATACCGCCAGTTTAGCCGCAGCCGCAGCTCAATTAGGGGGCAAGATTGAACTAATCCACCGTTGGGAAACTCCATTAAGCAAAGGCATTCGTCACTGCATTTATCTCCGCAAGGATTCTAGTACCGCTAAAAAATTTCCTCGTGCTGTTGGTATTCCTGAAAAGCAGCCACTTTAAGTTAGTTATCTGATGTTACTCACCCATTGATTTGTGAGGAAGGGAAAAGGAAAAAGGTTTCAGTGCTTAAATATCTTGCATTAAGTGCTTTAATCCCAGAAAAACTGACGTTGCAAAATCAATTAAAAAGCTAATAGCTAATAGCTATCAGCTATTAGCTACAAACAGATTACTTTTCAGCTTTGTACTTTAAATCAGCAATGCCGAAAAACTGCTAAGCTTGGGGTGAAAAATAAAAAGTCATTGAGCTGGATAGACATAGATAAATTACCTATTCCAAGTTTTGGCTGGATAAGATGAGTTTCTCTTACTCACTGTCCCTAGCTTAAATATCTATAGGTTATAGTTTCAGTTGTAATGTCGAGTTTTTTGGCAAATTTCCTGAAATGTTATCCGTTTACTGATGCTCCCTAAATTTGATTCAAATAATAATAGTAGTAGCACTATGTCAGCCAGCGAGATTGAATGGCAACATCTGGGAGCAGAACTAGTGTTTACTCAGGATATTGCTGGTAATTATCTTTCCTTTTGGTGGGCAAAAGCCGCAGAATATGGCTTGGACTACGATAAACTCAAGAACGCAGCTCTCCAAGTAATTAGCAAAGACAGAGATGATATTGATGCCTTGATTGGGAAATTTTTTGTCCCCGTGGATACTTATGCCTATTTAGAAAAAATTCGCCGAGTTCTGAAACGTCGTTTACCAGAGCAATGTTATTGCTTGTTTCAGTGTGGCAACACCTCCTATTCGTTTGAACTGATTATCAGTCCCATTCTTCCCCCCCAGGGAGATCCTCAGTCAGTGATGGTGATGGGTCATTTGTTAACTGAAACAGAGATGTTCTCTTTTACCGAAAATGAAGCCCCCGCAGCTATCTATAGCTATCAAAAACTCCTCAGTCAGGTAGTCCAGCAAATCCGCCGCAGCCTAGATTTAGCAACGATTTATCAGCATACAGTGCAGAATATCGGTTCTACTTTTGCCACTAGTCGCTGCCTGATTTTGGCGAATCATCATAATATTACTCGTCTGGTGGTAGAAGCAGAATATTGCCGCGAAGAATATGCTTCCACAACGAAGTATCAGATTAATTGGTACAAAGAGGCTCATCTTCAACAAGCTCTCGTATCAAGTTATCCTGTAACGGTAGATTTTATCGACCCAGATCTGTTACAGCGCAAATCGGTACTGGTAATTTCCACCAACTGTAACAGTGAAGACAACGTGTTAATTTGTTTGCAACAGTGCGATCGCTATCGTCATTGGACAACGGCAGAAATGGAAATGTTGCGGGAAATTGCCGAACAAGTAGAAGCAGCGATTTCCCTCGCCAAGCTCTATCGGGAAGTGGAGCAGGCAAGCATTCAAGCCGAAGAAGCCAACCGCCTCAAAAGCGATTTTCTGGCGAATACCTCCCACGAACTACGGACTCCCCTCAACGGCATCATTGGGTTTCTGAAGTTGCTCTTAGAAGGTATGGCGGACGATCCCGAAGAACAGCGGGAATTTATTGAAGAAGCCTATAAATCTTCGATTCATCTCCTCAATTTAATCAATGACATTCTGGATATTGCCAAGATTGAAGCGGGCAAAATGGAACTGGAATTAAATGAGATTGAATTAGAGGAACTGTTTCAAGATGTCGAGAATCTGATTAATACTCAAGCCAAGCAAAAGAAACTTAACTTTCAAATTAAATACCCTGCAACCCTAACTCCTGTGACCCTCTACGGTAATTATCAACGGTTACTCCAGGTGATGTTAAACCTAATTAGCAATGGTATCAAATTTACCAAAGAAGGCGGCATTGTAGTTAGTGCCGAAGTTACCAACAAAAAAATCGAATGCCAAGGTATTGAATTTCCTGGGATGGTCAAGATCAGTGTTGCCGACACAGGAATCGGCGTGTCCTTAGAAAAGCAAGATAAGCTGTTTGAAAACTTCTATCAGGTAGATGGTTCGCGGACAAAATCCTATGGTGGTACTGGTTTGGGTTTAGCGATCTCCCAAAAGCTCGTGGAAGCGATGGGGGGGAGAATTTCTTTCTACAGTATGGGAGACGGTTTGGGTTCTACGGTTACATTTACTGTACCTTTAAGTCATTTACCAGTGATTAAGACTGCTCAATCGGAAGGTTAGCTTTTTGCTGTTAGCCTCACGGGGTGACAAGCGGTCAAAAATTAGATGAGCAGATAAATGTAGCGGTGAGATAGTAAGCATTTAGTTTATAGTTTTAAACCGCCTTTTTGGAGTTTTTTGAAAGGATCGAGTACAAAATCGATTAAACGACGTTGACGAATTATCACCTCCGCCGTAGCAGTTTGACCAGGGGTGAGGGTAATTCGCTGATGATTACCTTCGATATAATCTTGCTCTAATTCAATTTTCAGTTCAAAGATTTCTTGTTGACCTTGAGCTGTTTCAATTATTTTAGAATCTGGAGAAATCGAGCTAACTTTACCTCCCTGTACTCCATAATCTTGAAAAGGGTAAGCATCAAACTTAATCTTGACTGGCATTCCCACTCTCAAAAAGCCACTTTCAGTAGGAGTCATGTTGGCTTTTAACGCCAAAGGAGAATTTTCAGGAGCAATCTCAACTAAATTTTCTCCCGACTGCACCACTGCCCCCGCCCCAGAGATAGGTAAGTGAAACACCGTACCGTTAGCAGGTGCTTTTAAAACTCGCTGGGTTAGCTGAAAGTTTAAAGAACTAATTTGGCTTTTGCCTTGAGCGATTTCGGAATTGAGGTCAGAAATTTGCGTCTCTAAATTTTTGAGCTGCTCTTCGGTTTTTAGCAATGCTAGTTCTCCTGAATGGACAACACTTTGATAGCTACGCTCTTGTTCTTGTAGACGTAAGCCTGCCTGTTCGATTTCTGATTCGGTTTGTTGAATTAATTTGTCGTAATTACGTAAGTTTTCCGTAAGGCGATCGCGAGATTGTTCTAGTTCTGAACCTGCGACCGCCACACGTTCTTGGTTTTCTGCTGCTTGCTGTTGAATATCTTCCAGGCGATCTGCGGGGATGATGCCACTTTTAAAAGCTTGAGCATAGCGGGATGCTTTTTTTTGTGAACCAGCAAGAGCAACTTCAGCTAATCGATGATTGGCATCCCTGGCATTAATCGCACCTTTAAATTGTTCAAGTTGGGCTAATTTTTCGGCTTTTTGAGTTAGATAAAGGGTTCGAAGTCCATTAAGAGTCTGTCTAGCTTGTTTAACCTGGGCTTGTTTTTCTAATTCTTGGGCTTGGTTTTGTTGTCCTTGGGTACGTAGTGCCAAAGATAGTTGATTTTGCAACAGTTCGAACTGGGTTAAGCGATTTAGTTGACCCGTTTGTTTTTCTTGAAGCTGCTTAAGATCAGAGCGAATCACATCGGATTCTAACTCTAGCAAAACTTGTTGGGCTTTGACGGTATCGCCTTCTTTGACTTTGATCGCGGCGACTGTACCAGCTACAGGTGCGTCTAGCTCAACTATTTGGTCTTTCGGTTCTAATTTACCGCGAGCCATCCCTGTTTCGTCTACTTTGGCTAAAATCGACCAGGGTAAAATTATTGCTGTAAAAACTACTAATACATAAAATAAGCCTCTAGTCCAAAGGCGAGGCATAGCATCTAGTAAATCCTTAGTTGCCATTGACCAGTCTTCTTCTGGGATTAGTGCCAGTTGTGAGCTAGAAGCAACGAGACTCATGCTATCGTTACTATTGCCAGTGCCTGGGGAGATTAATTTGAGATTGGAGATCCCATCCTGTTCTAATTCTTTTTGTAACTCAATTGTCGTCTCTGTGGTGTTTGGTTCTATTTGGGGAAATAATCCCTGACTAAAATGTACGTAGTTGCGATCAATAAAGCGAATGGCACGAGCTAGTTCTCCAGGGGAAGTGTCTTTCAGCAGATATCCTTTAGCACCTGCCTCAAAAGCTCTTTCAACACAATCTTCCTGGTCACGACTGCTTAAAATAACCACCCTAGTTGCTGAGAAGGATTGACAAAATTTTCGAGTTGTTTCAATTCCATCCATACCAGGCATTTCGATATCAATCAAGGCAATATCTGGTTCAAGCTTGGCCGCTAGTTCTAGAGCGGTTGCACCATCATTAGCCGTACCAACAACTTCAAGATCGAGTTCAGTTTTTAGAGCTATGGGCAGTAGTGTACAGATAAGATTCTGGTCATCGACAATTAGAATCCGTATTTTCTTAAAGGCTTCTTGGGGAAAGTGTGAATTTTGGGTTTCAGTTTGATAAGACATTGTTATAAATCATTGATTATTGATCTGTTAGTTATTAATCGATAATTGCTGTTGGTTTAAATAAAAATAATGACCCTGTTTAGCCATTAACTCTGAATGGGTGCCACTTTCTACCAAGATGCCTTGATCGAGGACTAAGATTAAATCGGCTTGGCGTATCGTCGAGAGGCGGTGGGCAATAACAATAGTTGTGCGACCTTTAAGAATGGTATTGAGGTTAGTTTGGATAATGCGCTCTGATTCTGCATCGAGATTACTGGTGGCTTCATCGAGAATCAATAAACTAGGATTGCCTAATAATGCACGAGCGATCGCTAAACGCTGACATTGACCTCCTGAAAGCATTCCACCCCGTTCGCCGATGGGTGCTTCGTAGCTTAAGGGTAACTGTTCAATAAACTCGCTTGCCCCTGCCAATAACGCAGCCTGGCGAATCTCTTCGATAGTGGCTTCAGGATGAGAAATGCTGATATTTTCTCTGATTGTCCCGCCAAATAAGAAATTAGATTGATCGACTACCCCAATTTGCGATCGCAAAGACTGTAGAGATACAGTGGTTAAATCCTGACCATCAATTAAAACTTTCCCGTCGGTTGGTGCATACATACCTAAAATTAGCTTGGAAACGGTGGTTTTTCCCGAACCGCTACGACCGACAAGGGCGACAGTTTTTCCAGGCTGCACTTCAAAACTAAGATTTTCGATCACATTGGTTTCGTTGTCTGGGTGATAGCGAAAAGTCACTGCTTGAAAAGATAAGTGTCCCTTCAAAGCTGACATAATTTGGCGAGGTTGAAGATTGAGGTCTTCTTCTGGTTCGGCATCGAGGACATCATTGATCCTTTCGACAGAAATAACTACTTCTTGCAGTTGATTCCACAAGATTGTTAGTCGCTTAAATGGACTAATTACATTCCCCAGCAGCATATTAAAAGCCACTAATTGACCGATAGTTAGTTGGTTTTGAATCACCTGCCAGGCACCATAACCCAAAATGGCGGTGCTGGCTAAGACTTCAATGGTTGAGCTAAAAATTTGGAGTTGATTACTGATCACCTGTCCCGCAAAAGTTTTGGCAATTGAGCGATTGAGAAATCCTTCCCATTGCCAACGGACTCGTTGTTCTACTGCCATCGATTTAATGGTAGTTACTCCCGTTAGAGCCTCAATTAAAAAGCTACTTTCTTTGGCTAGGGCAGTGAAAATTTCGCGGGAGACTTTTTGCAAAAATGGGGTGGCAATCAAAGCTAGCAAAAAAAACGGTGGGATAATTGACAGTGCTAGTAAGGCTAGTTGCCAGCTATACCAAAACATTAAGCCGATATAAACAAATACGGTGAGTAAATCCAGGACGATTGATAGAGCTTCTCCTGTTAAGAAACGTTGGATTTTATGATTTTCCTGAATGCGAGCAATAATATCACCGACATAACGGGATTCAAAAAAGCTCAAAGGTAACCGAAAAGTATGACGAATAAAACCCACAATTAAGGCTGCATCAACCCGTTGGGCAGTGTGGTCTAGTAAATACTGACGTAACCCTGTCATTACTACTCTAAATAGCCCAAAAATCAATAAACCCGCTACTACAGCGATTAAACTAAGACTGCTGCGTTGTACCACCACGCGATCGAGTAACAGTTGGGTTAGTAAGGGAGTCACTAAAGAAAATAACTGGATCAACAAGGAAGCGGCAAAGATTTCCGAGAGTACAAACTGATGGGGACGGACTAATTCTAAAAACTGCCAGAATTGGGTCTTGGCTTCAGGAGCTTCGGTTAATAAAACCGTC
>JBJOPG010000086.1:0-14512 GCA_046050865.1 Cyanobacteriota bacterium | reverse complement strand
GCAGAAGGGAGTGCAGGAGTCAAATTAACTATTGATCCCAAAGGTAATGTAATTAGTGCGGAACTAGCTTCTGCCGATAGTAACAGCCAAGTTAATCGCCAGGCATTGTTGGCAGCTAGACAAATGGAGTTTA
This sequence comes from Cyanobacteriota bacterium, assembly GCA_046050865.1. GTDB lineage: Bacteria > Cyanobacteriota > Cyanobacteriia > Cyanobacteriales > Xenococcaceae > Waterburya. The sequence continues at coordinate 14,379 of JBJOPG010000086.1, read as the reverse complement.
GTTCTCCCCCTGGTGGCAATGCAGCATCAGTCCAAGTCAAAATCGATTTTACTGTTGAAGGTTCAGATTATGATCGCGCCCGCCGTGAAGAACAAGAAAAAAAAGAACAAGCTGCTAAAGAACAACAAGAACAGGAGATAGCCCGTCAACAGCAATTAAAACTAAAACAGGAAAGACAGGCACGTCAACAACAGCAACAATCTATACCCAATACTCAACCTGGGAGCAAACCTTTACCTGCTCTTGACCAAAGTGAATTAGAAGCAGAGAAATTAAGGAAGTTTCGCGAAAGGATTGAGAATTACTAGAATTACTAATAGTGCTAAAAAGACAGATTCTCAAATCAAATCTCCGAAGAAACGACTTTGGGTTGTGACTCAGATTTAGGTTTGGCAGCGGGATTAGTTTCCCCAGGTTTGTTCGTTCCTTGCTTCGCCACTTCCAGTTTAACTGGTGCTAAAGGTTTTGCTGGCTCTAATTCCACAGGTTGGGGAGGAGTTTCTTGCTTAAAAACTAACTGATCATCTACACAGTCAACGATAATTGTGTCCCCAGCCGTAAAGGTACTATCGAGGATCATCGTGGCGATGGGATTTTGCAATTCTCGTCTGATGGCTCGTTTGAGGGGGCGGGCACCATAGGCAGGGTCGTAACCGATGGTCACAATTCGCTCTTGAGCGGCGGGAGATAGTTCGATGTTGATTTTCTGGTCGTTTAATAACTTTTGAATACCTTTGATTTGAATGGTGACAATTTCTTTGAGTTCTTCTTTCTTCAAGCCGTGGAAGATAATCAGGTCATCAATACGGTTGAGAAACTCGGGACGAAAATGACCCCGAAGAGCCAGAGTTACCTGATTCTGAATTTGCTCGTAGTCTTGATCGTTGCCTTTGACGTTGAGAATATGTTCACTACCAATATTGCTGGTCATGACAATGATGGCATTACGAAAATCTACTACCCGCCCTTGAGAGTCAGTAATGCGTCCGTCATCAAGTACCTGAAGTAAGATATTAAAGACATCCTTATGGGCTTTTTCCACCTCATCCAAGAGCACCACGCAATAGGGACGACGGCGTACGGCTTCCGTTAACTGTCCCCCTTCTTCAAAGCCAACGTACCCAGGAGGCGCACCCACTAAGCGAGATACGGCGTGTTTCTCCATATACTCGGACATATCGATCCGCACCATCGCGTCTTCACTATCAAATAAAAATGCTGCCAAAGCTCTGGCTAATTCTGTTTTACCCACCCCTGTTGGCCCCATAAACAGAAACGAACCAATGGGTCGACTGGGATCGCTCATCCCTGCCCTTGCCATGCGAATTGCTGCCGCTACTGCCGCGACAGGTTCTTGCTGTCCAATTACTCGTTGGTGTAAATGTCCTTCTAGTTGGAGTAACTTTTGTTTTTCTGATTCTAAGAGGCGGTTAATGGGTACTCCCGTCCAGTTAGCAACGATTTCGGCAATGTCGGATTCTGATACCTGTTCTCTTAAGAGGGTGGTTTCCTCCGATTGCAGATCAATGAGCTTCGTTTCCTTGGCTTCTAAATTTCTTTGGAGGGTTTCCAGTTTTCCATATTTTAATTGAGCTGCTTTTTCGTGGTCGAAAGCTCGTTCTGCTTTGTCTAATTCCAGGCGAGTTTTTTCTTCTTCTTCCTTGAGAGCGTTAATCTCATCTAAGAGGTTCTTTTCTGATTGCCATTGAGCTGATAGACTTGCCTGTTTGCTTTTTAAAGTTTCGATCTCCGCTGTTATTTTCCCTAGTCGTTCCTTAGATGCACGATCAATGGTGACTACTCCCGAACGTTGGCTTTCCCCACTGAGGGAGACTTTTTCCATTTCCAGTTGCATAATGCGACGGTCTATATCTTCTAATTCGCTGGGTTTAGAAGTAATCTCCATTTTTAACTTGGCGGCGGCTTCATCAATCAGGTCGATCGCCTTATCTGGTAAGAAGCGATCGGTAATGTAACGTTGAGACAGGGTGGCTGCTGCTACGAGAGCTGAATCGGTGATAGTGACCCCATGGTGTACTTCGTATCTTTCCTTGAGTCCTCGGAGGATAGAAATGGTATCTTCCACGGAAGGCTGCTTGACATACACTTGTTGAAAACGTCTTTCCAGAGCCGGATCTTTTTCGATATTCTTGCGGTATTCATCCAGGGTGGTGGCACCAATACAGCGCAGTTCTCCTCTGGCTAACATCGGCTTGAGCAAGTTCCCGGCATCCATTGAGCCTGAACCTTCTTTGGCTCCTGCTCCCACCACGGTATGTACTTCATCGATAAACAGCACAATTTGTCCACTAGATTCGGTGACTTCTTTTAAGACTGCCCGCAGCCGTTCCTCAAACTCCCCACGATATTTTGCCCCTGCAATTAAACTGCCCATATCAAGGGAAATTAACTGACGATTCTTGAGGGATTCAGGGACATCCCCATTCACGATCCGCTGGGCTAATCCTTCTGCGATCGCCGTTTTACCAACCCCAGGTTCACCAATTAACACAGGGTTATTTTTCTGCCGCCGGGAAAGTACCTGAATTACTCGACGAACTTCTTCATCTCGACCAATGACTGGATCTAACTTTCCTGCCCTTGCCTGTTCGGTGAGATCCCGCCCATATTTTTCTAAAGCCTGATACTGTTCTTCTTGGTTTTGTTTCGTGACCTTCTGAGAGCCGCGAATCGACTTGATGGTCAGTTCCAAACTCTGGGAATCAACATTAAAACTACGCAAAGACTTTTTACCAATGCGGGCATCTTCGGCAAACCCCATGAGCATATGCTCAATGGAGATAAAATTATCTCCCCAGCTGACGCGACAGTCTTCCGCACGGTCTAACATGCGATCTAAACTCGGCCCCAAATACAGTTGAGCAGAACCAATTCTCGGCTGACGTTTAGTAAACATCTCTAGCTGCTGCTTGAGTCGCAGGGAGTCCACGTTTGCTTTCTCTAAAATAGCGATCGCCAACCCTTCTTGCTCCATGGCTGCCAAAATTAAATGCTCTACCTCTAAGTTTTGGTTCTGAAATAATTTGGCAACTTCTTGAGATTTTACGATCGCATCCCAGGCTTGTTCAGTAAACTTACTTTGATCGGTAGGCTGCATATTCTAGCTAAATTAAGGTTGTTAAATTTGAATTAGTGTCTTAATCATAATTTTAGTATCATCGACTGATTAAAGACAGCGTTAAGATTTGGGAAAGGGGAAAGCGCGAAGTTAAGGCGCGTTTTATGTAGGAATCTTCCCACATAAAAGCCGCCGTGCGTTGCGGGGGTTCCCCCCGTTGAGCCCTAAAGGACTAGCTTCGCGTCGCAAACTTCGTAAGAAGGGGAAAGGCTTAACTTATTTAAACCGTAGGGCTGCTAGTTTATCCTCAACATATTGCCATAAAGGCTGATTATTTTGTTGTTTAAAGAGGGTTGCTGCCTGCTGGAGATTTTCGATTGCCTGACGTTTTTGACCTAAGGTCTGATACACCAAACCCAGATTGCCATAAGCTTCAGCATAGTTAGGATTGAGTTTAATCGCCTGTTGATGGTCGGCGATCGCTTTTTGATATTCTCCCTGTTTATTAAATGTTACCGCGCGATTGTAGTAGGCTTCGGCGTAGTCAGTATTCAAAGAGATTGCCTTGGTAAAGTCGGCGATCGCCTGGTCAAATTCTTGAGTTGCTAGGTAGGTTGTGCCGCGATTGTAATAGGTGGGAGGGTGACGAGGATTTGCGCGAATGATGTAACTATAGTCAGCGATCGCCTGGTCATAGGCTTGGGTTTTATGGTGCACATTAGCCCGATTGTAGTAGGCTTCCAGGTCTTCAGGTTGTAGAGAGATTGCCTGATTATAATCTGCTAGGGCTTGGGGATATTGTCCTGTCTTATTGTAGGTATTGCCCCGATTGTAGTAAGCTGCTTCATCTTGGGGCTGAAGACGAATGACGGCGGTGTAGTCGGCGATCGCCTGTTGATATTGCCCTAATTGATTCTCGACGATGGCTCGGTTATAGTAAGCCTCCGCGTAATTAGGATTAAGTTCGATGGCGGTAGTGAAATCGGTGATCGCCTGTTGGTATTGCTCTAATTGATAATAGGCAGTTCCCCGATTAAAATAAGCCTTGGCATAGTTAGGGGATAAGCTTAAGACGGTATTATAATCATCAATGGCACGGTCAAAATTGTTGAGTTGTCCGTAACCATAGCCACGATACATATAGGCTAGAGCATCTTGACGATTAAGCTGCAAAATCTTATTCAAGTCTTTAATCCCCGCATCATAGTCTTCTAGGGTAAAGAAAAGTTCACTGCGCCGATAATAGGCATCAAGGCGATCGGGATGTTGTTCTAGTTCAAGATTTAACTCCGCCAGAGCATCTTGATAATCTGGCGGCGCGTACAAGCCTCGGTCGCGTTTTGGGTCAGAAGATTCTGTCCCAAAAGCCGACCGCCCGAATTCATTCGGGGGACAGCGCCTTGACGATTCCCACTCTTTAGCCATAGTACGTCTAATGTGAATTAAAAATTATAGTGATTCATTTATAGCTTATAGCTACGAACTAGTTCATTTGAACGAAGCTAATCCACATTAGCCATAGTACTAATAATAATTACTGCTCACAACGTATAAATACTTTGATTTATTTGATCGATACGTTCTAATTCTTGCATCATAGTGGAAGCTCGTTGTGCGAAGCTAGCTTTTTTCTGCTTCAAAAACAGATCCTTCGCAATCATCAAATCCTTCCGGGCTTTTGGGGCATTTTCCAAGAGATAGTACACTAAAGCCCGATTATAGTAAGCGGCTCCATAGTCTGAGTCAAAAAAAATTGCTTCGGTATAGTCGGCGATCGCCCTTTGATATTGTTGAAGGTATTGGTGGGCGATACCCCGATTGTTATAAATAATTGGAGATTGAGGCTGGGCAGTTAAGGCTAAATCATAATCATTAATTGCCTTGACATATTTTTGTAATAAACCATAGGTAACACCGCGATTATAGTAAGCCTGGTTATAATTAGGTTCTAGTTCAATACAGGTGGTATAGTCGGCGATCGCCCGCTGATATCGTCGTAAAAAACTATGGGCATTACCCCGGTGAAAATAGCTGCTAGGGTTTTTGGGGTCACATTTAATTGCTTGAGTATAATCGGCGATCGCCCCTGGAAAATCTTGGAGCTTGCCGCAGATATCTCCCCGATCTAGATAGATGCTGGCTAACCGAGGCTTCAGCTTAATTGCCTCACTGTAACTTGTCCCAGCGTTGTCATAATCTGCTAATTGACGATAAGCATGTCCTTGGTAATAGAGCGATTGCCAATCTTGAGGATCAAGAAAAATGGCTTGGCTATAGTCAATAATGGCGTTGTGATAATTTTCTAGCCTAAAATATGCCTGTCCACGACTTTGATATGCTTGACCATGGTCAGGATTATTGACAATTACTTCCGTGAAATCATTAATTGCTGCCTGATAATTTTCCAGGTAGAGATAAATATGACCCCGATGATAATAAGCCTGATAATGTTGTGGATCGAGGCTAATTACCCGAGTAAAATCCGCTATGGCAAGGTGATGCTGTTCTACAAGATGATAAATACAGGCAAGATTAAAATAGGCTTGAACATAATGCGGGTCTAGTTCTATTGCCTGTTTCAGATCAGCGATCGCCTGGTCATATTTTTGGAGAATACCATAGGCAAAACCTCGACTACGATAAGCTTTTACTAATTTAGAGTTGAGAGCGATCGCTTCACTGTAATTAGCAATTTCCTGTTCAAAGTCCTTAATTTCTCCATAAGTATAGCCCCGAATTAAATGGGCTTTGACATTCTGGGGATCGATTTCCAGGATAGTACTAAAATCTTGCAGCGCTGCCGTATAGTTCTTCAGCTTAAGATTAGTTTTGCCTCGTTGATAATAGGTAGCTACTAAATTACGATCAAATTCCGTCAGTACTTGATGGTAGTTTTGAGATTTGGGATTACTAGTCTGCTCTACTTTTAGTTCAAACACTATGAACAATCACCGATAGTTAACGCAAATATTCGGCAATTTTACCTTAATAACTGATGTTCCGCACTCATTGATTTGTAAAGATTGGGACAAGGTTTTCTAAAGAAAATACCTACGGATTCACTTCACCTCCAAAGGATCAGGCTAATTTTGGGCGAACCATCGGATTCAGTGTTGGTTAATCTTGCTCAGAAGGAGTCTTAACTGTTCCCAATTGTTGTCTCACATCATCAATTGCCAAATTTAGCTGGGCAATTTTATCTTCTAAACCATGGCGGGCTAATTCAATACTTTCTTCGGTACCAAAGGAAATTTCGGCATCTTGGGGAGCTTTTTTGAGTTTATAACTATTGGCGATCGCCCCTTGCTTTTCTCTTTCCGTTGCCAGTACCGTGCCGAGAACCCCACCGACCACAGCACCAATTACCGAACCGATGATAAATCCACTACCGAAACCATTTTGTTGACCCATAACGATAAACCATTGAGTATTTCTTGTGTGTATTTTTGATCATGCTAACCATTTTACTGATACACCACTGGTTGTTTAGGTGCCAGTTTAGGTACCAAAAGCGCGATCGCCAGCATCCCCTAAACCTGGGACAATATATCCTTTACTGTTTAATCCTTCATCAATCATAGCGGTATAAATCTCTAGTCCGGGATAGTTTTCGCTGAGCTGTCGTAGAGCAGGAGGAGCCGCTAAAATCGAGACAATTCTGACTAACTCTGGTTGCACTCCGCGATCGGTAACTTCCTTCATTGCCATCATAATCGATCCTCCTGTGGCTAACATTGGTTCGAGAATGATGATCCTCGTTTCCTCATCAAAGTTTTTAGGGAGTTTATTGAGATAGCAAGTTGGCTGTAGAGAATCTTCCTGGCGCATTAAGCCCAGATGATAAACCGCTGCTAGGGGCATAACTTTCTGTACCTCATCCAGCAGTGCTAACCCCGCCCGCATGATCGGTACGATACCCAAGGGAACTTCCGGATTCACAAAAGTTCCTGGACACTGAGTTAGGGGTGTTTGGATGGTCGTATCCAAAGTCGGTAGCCAATTTCTCACTGCCTCATAGGCTAACCAGCGGCCCAATTCTGCCATCGCACTTTTGAATAGTACCGAAGGGGTGTTGACATCACGAGCCACTGCTAGCCAGTGTTTAATCAAAGGATGCTCTGGAACATAAACGCGCAGTTGTAAAGTCATATTGGCAAGTTTGCTTGATGGTGACTGGAACCGGTAGATCTATTTTAGATATACCGATAGATATACCGAGAAATCGATCTTACACGATCGCGTCTTTGTCAGAGACAATCCATAATCGGCAACAATCTTACTACAGCTTGGCTTTGCTGACACTACCGTTAACGCCATTACCTTCAGCTATGTTAGACAAGTTTTGATTACCTTTAAAGTTATTCTGACTCTCAAACTGAACATTGCCCTTTTCAAAGTAGTTTTTACCATATCTACCGTGATAAGAATAACGATCAAATTCCTGAGCCTTAACTCCATTAATCACCATCCCGAGAACCTTCTGTCCTGTAGTTGCTAATGCCTCTTGAGCTAATTCGGCACTTTCTTGTTCTACTACTCCTGGTCGAGTTATGAACAGGATTCCATCTACCAGTTTGCTAATGGTTAAAACATCGGCGGTGACAGGTAAAGGAGGAGCATCAATTAAAATGAGATCGTACTCCCGACGGGAGCGACCAATAAAATCACTCATTTCGGGGGAGTCTAGAATCGCCAACGGATTGGATTCTACCATGCCACTAGTTAGTAGACTCAGTTTAGGCATGGGGTGCTTAATCACCGACAGCGGGCTAAGGTTGTCCGCCACAATGTCTTTGAGCCCCTTGTTATTGTCTACTCCCCACAGATGATGCTGGGAAGAACGACGCAAGTCTCCATCTACCAACAGTACACTGCGGCCTAGTTGGGCGATCGCTGCTGCCAAATTAGCCGTAACGGTAGACTTACCCTCTTCCGGGACGGAACTAGTGACTAAAATTACTTTTGGTGGCTTATCGTTGGTCAAAAACTTGAGATTTGCCTGGATCATCCGATAGACTTCGCTAGAGAAGGAATCAGGCTCATCCCGCGTCACAATTCTGCCTTGACCTGCTGGTGGTTCTAAGCGAGTGATCCCAACCGTTTGATAAGGGAATTTCTTTTTAATTTCCGCTAAAGATTTTATTGAGCGATCCTGCATCTCCAGCAGAATCACCGATAAATTAGCCAAAAATGTCCCCATAATCAATCCCATCCCCAATAGGACTGCTCTGCCTGAGTTACCTCTGTCGGGGATAGAAGCGTATTCCACCACGTCGGCATTGCCGCTCTTGCTATTGGCGGCGATGGTCGCTTCTTGTAAATTATTTAAGAGAGTTTCATAGGTTTTGCCCGCAGATTCTGCCTGGCGGACTAGTTCGCGATCTTTTTGTTCTAGTTGCGGGAGGACTTTAGCTCTGCCGATTAGTTCCTGTTGTGATTTATACAGCGCGCCAACTTGTTTTTGCAAGCTCAACTCTTCAATTTTGAAGCTAATGAATTTTTCGAGTTGATTTTCTTTCACCCCATTTTCATTCCGCAACAAACCTTGGGAAACATCCACCCCTTCTCCCACGTTAACAGCAATTAAACTTCTAAGTTGCTGAGTTAAATTCGCTTTCTTTTCATTAAGACTAATGATCGAGGGATGTTGGTCACTAAACCTTTGACGCTCTTTGGCTAAACTTGATTCAGTTTCTGCTAGTTGATCCAAAATACTTTGAACCTCAGGATAGGAACCCAATTGATTGGCTTTAACCGCCTGCTCTAGATTCAAACCTAATTGTCCTTGAAGAGCAGCAGACTGAGCCTGCATACCCTGTAGTTCGGAACCCGTCACCGTAATCTGTTGGTTGATCGTACCTAGATTGGAAACCAAACCTTTTTTCTCTTCTCCCAAGTCTACAATGCCATTTTGCGCTCTAAAAGCGGAGATTTGCTCTTCGGCACTTTTGACCTTGGCTTCTACTTGAGGTAACTGACCATCGATAAATTCTCTAGCCGCCCCGGGCTGACTTTGGTTACTAGCAATTTGAGTCTTAATATAGACATCCATCAAAGTATTCACAATGTTAGATGCTACCTTCGGGTCAGGATGTTTATAGCTAACACCCACTACATCTGTTCCGCCCACAACTTCCGCTACTAGTTTTTTCCTGAAGTCTTCCGGCCTTAACGGGTCGCCCTTTTTATCCGTCAACTTTTGACGGTCAATTACCTGTTGAATTACAGGTTCAGATTCCAAGACTTCGATCTGAGTACTAAGAGGAGTCTGATCGTTTAAAATCGTATTTAGAGTGCCTGCTTCCTTACCAATTTCACCAATCGCTCCCGCACTTTTTTGCTTAAACAGCAACTTTCCTTCTGCCTGATATGTTTTCTTTTGTAATAAGCTGAGACATCCAGTCACTCCTAAGGTTAAGAGAAATATAGCTAATGCTGGTTTCCAGCGTCTTTTTACTTTAACTAGATATTCACCAAAACTAACATCCAAAGAATCTCTGGAAGAAGTCCCCGATGGGGAAGAACTGTTTGTGTATTGATCGTTAGAGTTATTACTCAACATATTTCAGTTAGGGAATTTAAATTTTATATAGTGATCCGATGACTTTTGAATTGTTACGACAGTTATATCAGTATTTATACTAATATTGGCATTTAAAATATATCATTTGCTACAGAATCGATTGTTTTTACCGCTATATTTTTTGAATAGTCTGTTTGTCTAGTTAATCTATATGATCATGATTGATGATCATTTTGGGGAATTTATTTGATTTCATCTTTTGCTTATCTCCTCGTTTTTCACGGTAGTCGAGACTGTCGAACTCAAGCTACCGCTACAAATCTTAGGGACTTGCTCCTCACCAAACATCAACCCAAGAATATACTAACTCAGCAGAATTACTTAGAAAAGAATTCGTTTGACTTTGAGTCTAAATCCATGACTGAATTAACAGTTTCCGAGTTGCCACAAGCTTCTATGATTGAAGTTGCGGCATTAGAATTGGCGGATCAGTCTTTGTGTGAAAGTTTGATGAAGTTTGCTCAAAGAGCAAGTCTCCAAGGATTTAAAAAGATTAAGGTAGTTCCTTTATTTTTAGCTCCAGGAGTTCATGTCCAATCAGATATTCCTGCGGAAATTGCCTCAGCGATTAAACGGCTTGACAACCAAATCACTATTGAATTATCTACATATTTAGGTAAATATTCGGGAATAGTTTCCCTGCTAGAAAGCCAATTTGCTGAATTATCCGCTAAAACAAAAATCTTAATTGCTCATGGTAGTCGGCTAATTGCCGTCGCCGAATACTATCAAAATTTATCCCAGCAGTTAGATGCAGAAATGGCTTACTGGTCTACGATCCCTAAATTTCCTCAACAAATTAGAACTCAGATCGCTTTAGGTAGCCAAAAAATCGCCATCTTGCCTTACTTTTTATTTCCTGGCAAAATCACTGAGGCGATCGCCCAAGAAGTCGCTAACTTACAACAGGAATATCCTCATGTGGAGTTGCGATTGGGCAAACCTTTGGGGGCAACCCCGGCGATCGCTGAATTAATCGCCCAAGAAGCTTAAATTAAGTTATTTAGTCAGATATTTTAGTCAAAATAATATATATGAATCAACCAAAGTATCTCGGTAAGGTTTATTTAGTCGGTGCAGGGCCAGGAGATCCTGGTTTACTAACGGTGAAGGGCAAAACTCTACTAGAACATGCTGATGTGGTAATTTATGATGCTTTAGTGAGTCCTGAAATCTTGGCGATTATTCCCCCCACAGCGGAGAAAATTAATGCCGGGAAACGTCGGGAACGTCATTCTCTACCCCAAGCTGAAACCACGGAATTATTGCGAGGAAAGGCAGAACACCATGCGATCGTTGTCCGTCTGAAAGGAGGCGACCCCTTTGTGTTTGGTAGGGGGGGAGAGGAAATGGCGGATCTGATCCAAGCGGGAGTAGAGGTAGAAGTGGTACCGGGTATCACTTCGGGGATTGCTGCCCCTGCTTATGCAGGGATTCCCGTCACCCATCGTCGCTACAATTCTTCTGTTACCTTTGTCACTGGACATGAAGCCACGGAAAAATATCGTCCTGAAGTTAATTGGCAGGCGATCGCCCAAGGTTCAGAAACCATCGTGATCTATATGGGTGTCCATAACCTACCCCACATTATTCCCAGTCTGCTACTAGGAGGCATGACGACCGAAACCCCCATTGCCCTGATTCGCTGGGGTACTAGACCTGACCAAACGGAGTTAATTGGAACTTTAGCCACGATTGTTGACCAGGTGACTGAAACAGGATTTCAAGCTCCGGCGATCGCTGTGATTGGCAAAGTAGTAGATCTGCGCTCTCTACTAATCAAATAATTGAACTAGTTTGTCTATTAAATGAGATGATGTCTATTATTATTGGGGCGCAAATGATCTGAGGTGAGTATTTTTGCTCGTCTAGACTTCAAAAAAATCCTCGTATAATACATAATTACTGACCAATGACCATTTATTAATCATTTAGTCTTCATTAACAAGATTTAGATAGACCTTACTTATGGGCTTTGCAGAACTATCAATTGCTGATATTGCAGCAGAATATGACTTAAAAGAACAAGCCGTATTTGAGCTTTGCGATCGCTTTAAAATAAACTATAAAAACGAACGCACCTGTTTAGCATTAGAAGATGCGAAGGCAATAATCATGGAAATTCTGGCTGCGAAAAGCAATTCAGAAGCTGGTTATCAGGAATCATAATTCATATTCCAATATTGATCCTGGGGGATAAGATTGTTTACTGTTTTTCATAACCTTTAAGTATTCTGTCAAAATAAGTAGCTGAAGATTATGTATGCTGGTGCATTGACTAAAGCACCTAATTAGAGACTACTCCATCTATAGGATGGTGATATTTACTCTGAGGGTCGATCAAATTCAAATTTTGAGGAGAACAATGTTGAAAAGATTTTTATTAGCTGCGGTAGCTGCCTTAGTTTTGGCAATTCAATTTAATATCGGTAGCGTTAGCGCTGTGGAACTTGACGAAAGTATCCGTACCATTCCCCTAAACGACCAGGGAGAAACAATGACTTTAACTCTTCAGCAGGTTAAACAAGGACAAAAAATCTTTGTGGATACTTGTAGTTATTGTCATAAAGGTGGTGCGACCAAAACTAATCCTAACGTTAACTTGGGTTTAACTGCTTTATCTGGAGCTTATCCGGCGCGGGATAACGTGGCCGGAATTGTGGATTATCTTAAAAACCCCACCACCTATGATGGGGAGAAAGAAATCTCTGAGTTCCATCCCAATATTAATCGCTCGGATCTTTATCCCAAGATGCGTAATCTAACCGAGGAAGATCTCCAAGCAGTAGCGGGACACATTCTAATTCAACCTGGAATTCGCGGCATCCTTTGGGGTGGCGGTAAGGTTTATAACTAGAATTCCCAATTAGTTAAACTAGTTTAACTAAACTATTTCGGATAAGAGATTGAAGGATAATAGTCTTTGATTTCTTATCTTTTTTTTGACGGGGCTGTCTCTTCTTTAACTAAAAGCTAAAAGCTAGAAGCTAAGAGAAAGGTAATTATCAATTATTGAACGAAGGAAATAACCATGCGACTCAACAATATGCTGTTTGTGACCCTACGAGAAACTCCAGCAGAGGCAGAAATCCCCAGTCATCAGTTATTACTCCGTGCAGGCTATATCCGTCGGATCGGTAGCGGCATCTATGCCTATATGCCCTTAATGTGGCGAGTTTTGCAGAAGGTATCGCAAATTGTCCGGGAAGAGATGGATGCCACGGGGGCGCAAGAGTGTTTATTACCTCAGCTACAGCCCTCCCAACTATGGCAAGAATCAGGACGATGGGATACCTACACCAAGGCGGAAGGAATTATGTTTTCCCTGACCGATCGCAGCGATCGCGAGTTGGGTTTAGGCCCTACCCATGAAGAGGTGATTACTACCATTGCCCGGGAAACGATCCGTTCTTATCGTCAGTTACCGCTTAATTTGTATCAAATTCAAACCAAGTTTCGAGATGAAATTCGTCCCCGTTTTGGCTTGATGCGGGGGCGTGAATTTATTATGAAAGATGCTTATTCTTTCCATGTAGATGAGGCGAGTTTAAAAGAGACTTATCAGGCAATGGATCAGGCATATCGTAATATTATGACCCGTTGTGGCTTGGAGTTTCGTCCTGTGGAGGCAGATTCTGGGGCAATTGGTGGTTCTGGTTCTCAAGAGTTTATGATCCTGGCAGAAGCAGGGGAAGATGAGATTCTCTACACCGAAGATGGTAACTATGCCGCCAACACAGAAAAAGCCGTATCTTTACCTCCCGATCTGGGGTCATCCCCTTTTAGTAGTTATGAAAAGCTAGCCACTCCCAACACCGAAACCATTGCCAAACTGGCAGAAAGTCTGAACTGTTCTCCCACGGTAATTGTGAAAAACGTTCTCTACGAAGTGGTTTACGATAACGGGATGACAGTATTAGTCTTGATTAATATCCGTGGCGATCGCGATGTGAATGAAGTTAAGCTCACTAATGAATTAACAAAACTAGCGCCTCAATACCAAGGAAAGACAATTATCTCCCTCACTGTACCTGATGCTAAAGCACAGAAAAAATGGGCAGTGCAGGATTTACCCTTGGGCTATATTGCTCCTGATTTAGCTGATAGTTATATTCAGGGTTCAAAAACAGTAGCAGCTAAATTCTTGCGGTTGGCGGATTGCACCGTAGTGGATGCCAAAAACTTTGTCACAGGGGCAAACGAAGTGGGCTATCACGTGGTAGGAGCAAACTGGGGTGAACACTTTACCCTCCCCGAACTACAAGTGGATCTTCAAACCGCCAAAGCGGGCGATCGCGCCATCCATGATCCCAGCCAGATTCTCAGTAGTGCTCGGGGTATCGAAGCAGGGCATATTTTCCAACTAGGTACTAAATACTCAGAGGCTATGGGGGCAAACTTTACCAACGAACAGGGCAAGCCAGAACCCCTGTGGATGGGTTGTTATGGGATTGGTGTATCCCGTCTCGCTCAAGCAGCAGTAGAACAATCCTATGATCAAGATGGTATTATTTGGCCTGTGGCGATCGCGCCCTATCACGTCATGGTGATCGTGCCGAATATCTCCGATGAAGAAAAAATGGCAGTAGGGGAAAAGCTCTATGAAGATTTTAAACAGGCAGGAGTAGAAGTCTTGCTAGATGACCGCAAAGAAAGAGCAGGGGTCAAGTTTAAGGATAGTGAACTGGTGGGTATACCCTATCGCGTGGTCACAGGG